>SKVS01000201.1 GCA_007129335.1 Spirochaetaceae bacterium | reverse complement strand
CGTTTGATCCGGGGGTTATAATGCTATGGTAAGAAGGGTGAAAAGTAAGATCAAGTTTCAAAAGATAAATATATTCCTGACTTCCGATTCGGTAGAGTTTATAGAAACTTGGGCGCAAATGATCCCGAGGATCAAAAAAATAATTCAGCCCTGGGAAGATGGCTCCGGCAATCGGGGACAATTGGAGAATAATACGCCGTACAGCCTCAATATAGGTGCCACTTGGGGTTTTGGTACCCACATTGTGATGAATGGGAAGGGGCGGTATCTTTATGCTTTCATTCAGCTTTATGAAAAAATCTTCATTCTGGGAAAAGTGGCTGGTGTAATGGGCATTATTTCCATCCACAGTCTCAATAAGTTTCTGGATTTCCGAGATTCCAGGGGAAATATATATACGTGCTTCGGCATAATCCATGTTTTAGTACTATACCTAACCGGACTAGTTGATTCAATCGGTTTTTCATATGACGAATGCAATTCTTAGAAAATGCAAATTGCTGACCACCGCATTGATAGTGTGAACCAGTTGGGCTAAAATAGCTAGTGAGAGAAAAGGAGTTCCCATGAAGTCCCTGAGGTTACTATTGATTGCATCTTTTATGTTTGGGCTTTCCTTGTGCGCTTTTGGTTTTACTTCACCGGTTCCCTATGGTGTGGTTCTCTACGCCAGGGGGTCAAATGTTTCGGTTATCCGCCGGAATGACATGGCAACCTATGATTTGGGACAAAGGGATATCCGAGGGCTTCCTTTATTTCAAGGAGATTTTATCCAAACAGGTCCAGACACCTTGGTGGAGGTTCAATTTTTCCCCAGTTCCGCCATGGTCCTTATTCCGGAAAACACGAATTTTAGAATCAATACGTTGACCTTTCATCAACCGGTTGACCTTGAACTTGTGTTTGGTAAAATACGTACCCGAGTTACCGGAAACGGTACATTTCCCGGATTTCGTATACAGAATCAGAATGGTTGGATCGAATTGACAACCGGCAATGTGGGAATAGAGTTTACCCTGGCTCAACAAGGGCGATCTGATTTAGTTTTCCGGGGATATACCTTTTCCGGGACTGCTCAGGTCTTTGTTCAGGGAGCCGATTCTGACCAGGCCCTTTTATCTCCTGTCAGGCTTGGGGCAAATCAGAGTATTACCCTGCCACAGCAAGATCATGTAACCGAGTTGCCTGTTCCCCAAGCCTTAACCCAGAGTATCAGAAGTTATTGGAATGAGCGGCCCTTTACTTCAGGACCAGTTGAACTGGGAGATCTTGATCGTCAGCATCCAGGCTTAAAGGTTGCCCTTCTTCAATTCCTGGAAATCGAGCGGAATGAAAAACTCCGCTGGGAGGTACGCCAGGGTATCAGAACCATTCAGGAGACCCAGAGAATAATTCGTCAGGATATTCTCCCATCCCCCGCCTTTGCAGATACACAGGTCCAGATTCCTCTGGTCGGGGCATACCAATTACTCCCCGAGAGCCCCCTTGTTTACACGGTAAATACCGGCAGGGTTTTGGGATCTACGTTTACGGGGCTGGGAGCTGTTTCCGGTGTGGCGGCAGCAGCGGTCCTTGTTTGGGGTGAGCAGGTTTTTGGTGTGCCTGCTTCCCAGATTCCTGGAGTATCCCTGACTTTCATGCTTGGCGCAGTGGGTGGATTCACCCTCGGTCTTCCCCTGTACTTTTTGAACTTGAAATAAGGAACTTCAGGAGGCTCTTGCAAAAGGGGCTTTTGCAAAGCCTCTCAGAATAACTAAAAAATATCTTCAAAAGCATAAATGTGCCAGGCGTTTCTATGCTTCCTGAGGAACACATCTTGAACAATTCTTTGAATTGACGTATTCCCAAGGGGATCTGATCGATCCGATTCAACCATTGGTGAATCTATCTCACCGGGTTCAGGAATGTAGAAATCGAACTCAACCCGAATTCTAACCGCATCACGGTCCGGCAGTACGTGGGTACTAACATCAGAAATGACCAGGCCGGCAATTCCGAAAAGCATGGTACCTTCAGGAAGGGTTGGTTTTCCCTCACTAATCCACTGTTCGGGATCAATGAACACCCGTCTGAACTCGTATGCCTCCCTTACCCGGGCAGTAGTAAACATTTGCACTACCGTTCTTCTCAGAGGCCTGCCGGCACCATCGACTACCAGCTGATCCATAATATCAGGGGTTAGTTCATTCACGCTGTTGAAATACTGAATCACTACCCTTTCCGGGGACCAGTCCCTCGACAGGGGTGGTGTTAAAATTCTTTGACCTATACTTACCAACAAGCCAAGGCTTATGGTTATGACCAGGGCCCAAACAGAAAGCCTTGTTCGGTTTTTCCTCACATGTTCAATACGTTGAAACCGTTTTGCACTGCCATCCCATTTCTTCTGTATTTCCAATAAATCTGAATCAGAAAAAGCAGGAGAATTATCCTTCAGGAAACTGGTGCGAAGTTCCGGTATTTTTGGAATCGCTGAGAGGGTGAGAATAGCTTTCAAAAGGTCTGCTGTCTTTCCGGGTAATGATCTTTCAATTAGCTGGGGTGGTTTTACAATTCCTGCAAGTTTTTTTCTACTGTGGTCGGCCAGGTGGTTTTCCCCTGTTCCTTCCAGGGGGTAGGGCATGGTCTGGGTACGCCGCTTATACCACAGGGTTCCCCAGGCAAACAAGGCTTTATGATTCCAGGATAGGGTGCCCCCTGCTGAAACAGGAGTCAGCTGTTTAGCCAACATTCTTTGGGATGGTTCAGGCAGGTTGTGCAGGATGTGGTTTGACCATTGTTTGGGGAGCACCATAACCCTGCCATCGGTGGTAAACAGCCAGGATCCACCAAAGACGGGACCCTGAAAGTCGGGATAGTTTTCAACAATTTCAATAGCAGTCAGCCAAGAAGAAAGGAATTTTTGCTGATCATTGGGAGGTAAGGAAAAAACCTGATCCAAACTGAGCAGATCTATCCAGGGGCCTGTAATAGTAATGG
>SKVS01000160.1 GCA_007129335.1 Spirochaetaceae bacterium | reverse complement strand
GTTCCGGTGGTGTTGGGGGTATCCATTCTGGTATTCTCCATTATTCGACTCATTCCAGGAGATCCAGCCCGTTCTATTGCCGGGGTAAACGCAACACCGGAATTTATCCAGCAGGTCCGGGTTCAGTACGCCCTGGATCAGCCCCTGTATATTCAGTATGGCCGGTTTATGGCCGGCATGTTCCGGGGAGATCTAGGTAATTCCATTTTCAGTGAACGACCGGTAACTGTTGAAATAGCTGAACGATTTCCCCGGACTCTTCGACTGGCCACCCTTGCGCTTTTTATTGCCAGTATGCTGGGGGTTAGTGCGGGCATCGTTTCTGCAACCCGACGAAACTCCCTTTTCGATAATGGGAGCATGCTTATTGCCCTTGTGGGGGTTGCTGCCCCGGTTTTCTGGATGGCTCTGATGCTGCAATTGCTCTTTGCGGTTCAATTACGGTGGCTGCCGGCAACGGGTATGGGCACCTGGAGACATTTAGTCCTTCCTTCCATAACCCTGGGTACTTCCAGCGCAGCCCTTATGGCTCGCATAACCCGGTCGAGCATGCTCGATGTGTTGCGCCAGGAATACATTACCACCGCCCGTTCCAAGGGTTTGAACGAACGAATTATTGTGTATAAACACGCATTAAAGAATGCCCTCATTCCCGTGGTAACGGTTTTGGGCCTTCAGTTTGGTATACTTCTGGGTGGGGCTGTGTTAACCGAAACGGTTTTTGCCTGGCCTGGAGTTGGACGGCTCCTGGTGGATTCCATTTTACGCCGGGACTATCCGGTGGTTCAGGGGACGGTAATGCTATTGGCTTTTCTCTTTGTGCTTATAAACCTGACAGTAGACATATTGTACGCTTTCCTGGATCCGCGAATTCATTACCAATCGGGATCGGAGGCATAGTATGGGAAACAAATCAAATTCCGACATTATGGTTAAGCCTTCCTTTCCTGTGCTGCGTATTCGGAACAGTGAGTTTGTAGAGGTTCTTCGTCACTTAGTCAAAAATCGGGCTGCGGTTCTGGGGCTGATTATCATCGGAGGATTTATTCTTGCCGCTGTTCTTGCACCGCTGATTGCCCCCTATGATCCGTTAGAGACGAACTTAATGAATCGCCTCAAGGGACCCAGTCCGGAACACCGGTTGGGTACCGATGAACTGGGTCGGGATCTTCTGAGTAGATTGCTTTATGGTGGCAGAATTTCACTGAATATTGGAATAATTTCGGTGCTAATTGGTGCGGGAATCGGTATACCCCTTGGTGCTGTTAGCGGGTACTACGGGGGTAAGTTCGATATTTTGGTTCAAAGACTCATTGACATTATGATTGCTTTCCCGGGAATTCTCCTGGCCATTGTGGTAGTAACGGTTTTGGGAGTCGGGGTAGAAAACGTCATGATTGCAACGGGGATTGCCAGTGTCCCGGTGTATGCAAGGCTGGTCCGGGGATCGGTTCTTTCGGTAAAAGAACAAAGCTATGTCGCTGCAGCCAAGGCTGCGGGTCTGGGGGATATGAGAATCATATTCCGACAGGTACTTCCAAATTGTCTGGCACCGGTCATAGTTCAGAGTACTTTTCAAATAGCTACTTCCATTCTCTGGGCAGCTGGGCTTGGATTCCTGGGCTTAGGTGCACAGGCTCCAACTCCCGAATGGGGAGCAATTCTGTCCAACGGCCGGGCATATATACGGACAGCCCACCATTTAACGACTTATCCCGGACTTGCCATTTTATTCATGGTGCTGGGATTCAACCTGGTAGGCGATGGCCTGCGGGATGCACTGGATCCGAAAACCCGGTGACCGGAAAGACCGGCTAACCGGCTAACCAGAAAAACCTGAGATTCCCGGAAAAACGCCGGGAACCTCCTGACACAAGGAAGCGTATGAAACCCTTATTGCAAATACAAAATCTTCGAACCAGCTTTAACACCGATGGTGGCAAAGTACGCGCGGTAAATGATGTTACCATTGATATTCGGGAAGGCGAGGTTGTGGGATTGGTAGGGGAGAGCGGGTGTGGTAAAACCGCGGTATCCCTGAGTATATTACAGCTTTTGCCGACCCCCCCTGCGGTTATTGAAGGAGGCAAAATCCTCTTCGGAGGCCGGGATCTTCTTTCCTTAACGAAGAATGAAATTCGGGCAATTCGAGGTAATGAAATTGCCATGATTTTCCAGGAGCCCATGACCAGCCTGAATCCGGTGTACACCATTGGCAATCAGCTCTTAGAAACCATTCAGCTCCATCAGGGATTAACCGGGAAAGCCGCATGGAACAAGGGCGTTGAAATGCTGAAACTGGTGGGAATCCCCCGGGCAGAAGAAGTCATGAATGAGTACCCCCATCGTTTTTCCGGAGGCATGCGCCAGCGGGCAATGATTGCCATGGCATTATCGTGTAATCCCAAGCTCCTCATAGCTGATGAACCCACAACTGCCCTGGATGTAACGATTCAGGCTCAGATCCTCGAGCTCATGCAGGAACTGCGGGAAAAAATTGGCATGTCGATTCTTTTTATTACCCATGATCTGAGCGTTATTGCTGAAATGGCAGACCGGGTCATGGTTATGTATGCCGGAAAGGTTGTGGAACAGGCTGATGTGATAACATTGTTCAAAGCACCGAATCATCCCTATACCCAGGGGCTCATAGGTTCTCGCCCATCAGTTGATTCCAAAGCCCCCTTAATACAGGGAAGATTACCCTTTATTCGGGGGAGCGTTCCCAATCCCCTTCACATGCCCGGCGGTTGTCCATTCCCTCCCCGGTGCGACAAGGCCATGGACATTTGTTCCCGAGAACTTCCGGCGCTCAAGTCGCTGGGAAGTGGTCATGATGCAGCGTGTTGGCTCAACGAAGAAGGGGGTCAGGAATGAGCACCGTAGATTATCAAGGAACCCCGGTACTACAGGTAAAGGGGCTAAAAAAATACTATCCGATTCGAACCGGAGTTCTCAGCCGGGTGAGCGGACATGTGAAAGCTGTGGATGGTTT
>SKVS01000075.1 GCA_007129335.1 Spirochaetaceae bacterium | reverse complement strand
GAACCTGGGCAACCGTCTCGATAACAGAATCTCCCGCAGGGTGACCCATATTGTCGTTGTACCGTTTGAAGTAATCAATATCTACAGTAATGAGGGATATGGGCTCACCGGATCTCCGACACCGGGTCCACTCATGATGAATGGTGTTTGAAAACATCCGGCGATTTCCCAGACCCGAAAGACTATCGTGATAGGACAGATAGTTCAGTTTCTTGTTTGCAGTCTCCAACTGATGCTGCATCTTTTCCAGGGTATCTATTTGATTCCCCAGGGCCCTTCTTACCCTGATTTGGCTTATCCCATATACAACAAGAATTGTTGTCAGACCGTACAGGACAAAGGCCCACCACCGCTGATGGGGAGGGGATTCCACATGAATATGCAGGGTTGATTCCATAGGAAAATCATCCAGGGATGAGGGAGGATTGAAAGCAACCCTGAAGGTATACCTTCCCGGAGGAAGGTTCGTATAACCTACCTGCCGGCGATCTCCCCCATCGACCCATTGGGAGTCAAAGCCCTCCAGCATGTAGAAAAACCGGGCACTCCGGGATCCTGAATAGTCCAGGGTGGCAAATTCAATAAAAATATTGTTCTGATTCCAGGGCACAAAAACCTCTGCGGACTTCCCTGCCGGCGGAATGAGGGGTGTGGAAAAATCCTGGACATAGACCTCGGAAATTACAGGAGGAAAAGGAGACTGAGCTGCGAAAAAATCCCGGGGATGAATTCTGCTGACCCCATCCACGTTTCCCAGTATGAGGTAACCATCTTCGTCCCTCATGGATCCGGAAGAAAACTCGTCGTAGGTTAATCCCTGTTCCTGGGTCAGAGACAGGAGAACCCCCTGTTCCAGACTAACCTGACTTACTCCCCGGTTGGTGGTAACCCAAACAGTTCCATCATTCGAAGTAAGCAGTCCGCTAACCGTATAACTTACAAGCCCATCATCCTTGCCAAAATGACGAATGACTTGAAAATCAGGGGAAATGACCGTAACACCCCCCTCCACGGTGCCAACCCAAACATTTTCTTGAGCATCCAGAGCAATGGCTCTGGCGGTCTGACCGGCCAGCCCCCGGCGGGTACCATCCCGGTACATGCTTTGTACCATCCCATTATCGTAAAGGTGGACTCCTTGATTTGTGGCTATCCAGAGTCTCTGTCTGCTGTCCCGAAGAATGGAGTAAACAAGATTGTCAGGTATCTGCAGGGTCTCTATGACCCCCTGTTCAGGTCCCCAGAGTACTACTCCCTGGGAGTACGTTCCCAGCCAGTACTGCCCCTGAACTGTATGGGGCAGAATAGCCATAATGGTTTGGTCGGGTATGCCAAGGGGTCCATCCAGCTCCCGGGTCCGGAATCGGGTAAAGGTTCCATCTTCGTTATACCGGTTCAGGAACTGATTTGTAGCTACCCAAATGTGACCCTGTGAATCCTGAGTCAGATCGCGAATGATATTGTTTGACAGGCTTGTAGAATCTCCGGGTGAATGGGTGAATCGAGTATATCCCGACCCAAACTCTTCCATAAGGTTGAGCCCCCCGTTATAGGTTCCAATCCAGTATCGTCCTAAGCTGTCTTTAAAAATCGAGGAAACCGAACCGGCGGTCAGGCTTTGGGAATTGTTTGGATCGTGGGTAAGCTGCTGAAAGCTCCGGCTTAGGGGATTAAACTTGTTCAGCCCGCCTCCGTGTATACCGACCCAAATCATTCCGGTACGGTCCTCCAACAGGGAGTAAACAATATTCCCCGATAAGGACCCCTTTACACCTCTTTGTGCCTGGGACCAGTAGAGCTGCCCCGATTCCCGTTCGTACAGAAAGAGTCCACCTCCCCAGGTACCAATCCAGACATTCTCCTGGGAATCAAGAATCATGGAATAAATGCGTAAATCATCGGGAACTATGGTTTGAACAACCCTGTCAGATTGGGGGTCGTACACTACCACGCCTCCATCCCAGAAACCCAGATACAGCAAACCCCGGGAATCTTCCCGAATAATCATACCCAGGTTGGAAGCTGTATTTTCCCGAGAGGTTCCAACCATCAGGATAAAATCATCGGTGGCTTCCCGGTAGAGGTATAATCCGCTGTTGGACATGACCCAGAGCCTTCCATCGGTCCCCTGGTGTATTGATCTGATCGTTGCATTGGCAATATGCCCATCCTGATCCGAAGGTTGATACCAGATAAATCCCGTTCCCTCCTGGTTCATTCGGTGGAGACCTCCGAGGGTTCCAACCCAGAGCCTCCCCTGGGTATCCCGAATAACTGCGGTAACGACATTATGACGCAGGGAATCCGGCCGGTCGTTCCGAACCAGACTGGACAGGGTATTGGTTCGAAGATCCAGTGAATTCAATCCCTGGTAGGTACCTACCCATAGAATGTCTCCAGCCGAATCGTAATACAGGGATTGAACCACATTGCTGGTAAGAGAATTTTCATCGAAGGGCAGGTGTTCATACAAGGTCATGGTACTGCCATTGTAACGATGTAATCCTCCCTGGGTTCCAATCCACAAGAAACCCCGGCTGTCCTGAGCAAGGGAGGAAACCGACATACTGGCTAATCCATCCCTCCGATCCAGGAGTTCATAAAAGAGATCCGGTTGAGAAGCCCCAAGGGGTAACCAACCCATGAGAAAAAGGCCCAGGAAGACCAGTCGAAAATCAGGAACCTTTCTGGTGCGAGAAAGTTTATTTCCACGAGTTATTGAAAGCACGGCTACATTGTTTGTTTTCATGATGTTTCCTGTTCGCTTCCTGGTTACTTGACTCTATCTGATCTCTACCCCTAGTCTCAGTACCCAGGTCAAACGCTTATGGCAATCAAATCTGGCAAAACAGCGCAATGGGGTTAGATAAATCCCTACACCTGAGCATTAATATAGATCATTTTCCCGAACCACTATGCCATATGCGTTTGCCCTGCAGTGTCGGGGATCATTTCCTGCCTGCTTATCAGCCGATTGTTCAGCAACGCAAAGTGTTAGCCT
>SKVS01000140.1 GCA_007129335.1 Spirochaetaceae bacterium | reverse complement strand
CTCGTTGTCCCTTTTGTAATATATGGAGCTAGCCAGGATCATAGCGCTGGGCACGGAATAACCCATCAAATGATGCATTTGGCTTTGCAGATTGGTATTGTCATTTTTGCCGGGTACTTCGGCATTAAACTGGCAAAAAAACTTCGTATTCCCGGAATACTTGGTGAGTTATTTGCCGGAATTATCATAGGACCTTTTCTCCTGGGACAAATTCCCCTTCCCGGATTTCCCGAGGGTTTGTTTCCCCTCTTCGAAGGCGGCTTTCCTATATCCCCTGAATTATTCGGGTTTGCAACAGTCGCCTCTATTGTCCTTCTGTTCCTTACGGGCTTGCAAACCGACTTGTCTTTGTTCTTGCGTTATGCCTTGCGGGGAACCCTGGTTGGCCTGGGAGGAGTAGGGGTTTCCTTACTTACCGGGAGCATTGTAGGTATCATGGTAATAGGCGGGACCGGGTTTGATCCCCGAAGTCTCTTTTTAGGCGTGGTAGCCATTGCCACATCGGTGGATATTACTGCCAGAATCCTGAATGATCGGAGAAAAATGACCAGCCCCGAAGGGGTTACCATACTTGCCGCGTCGGTAATTGAAGACGTACTGGGTATAACCCTCCTTGCAGTACTCATTGGTATTGATCATGCCCAGGCAATTACCACCATTCCCTGGGCAGATATTGCCAGAATCGGGGGAAAGGCTTTCCTGGTATGGCTTGGCTTTACCACCTTGGGTATTATTTTCTCCCACCAGATCGGCCGCATTCTGAAAGTAGAAACCAACCGTTCGCACATTGCAGTTCTGGCCCTTGGACTTGCTCTGATAGTAGCGGGTATTTTTGAAACCGCCGGCCTTGCTATGATTATTGGAGCATATGTGGTCGGTCTCAGTCTTTCTAATACGGATATAGCTTATGTAATTCAGGAAAATATTGAACCGGTGCATCATTTCTTCGACCCCATTTTCTTTACGGTTATAGGAATGTTAATTAATCTTCAGGTTCTGGTTAGCTCGGAGGTCATGATTTATGGCATTATTTTTGGAGGACTTGCAATCGTCATGAAAATGATCGGGTGCGGTCTTCCTGCATTAGGGGTTGGATTTACCCCCATGGGGGCATACAGGATTTCCCTGGGTATGATTCCTCGGGGAGAGGTAGCCCTGATTATTGCGGGAATTGGGTTAAGTACAGGAATCCTGGATGATACCCTGTTCGGTATTGCAATTCTTATGACCCTCATTACTACCATAGCCGCACCACCTTTGTTGAACATGGCCCTGAAAAATCCCCGGTCAGGAACCCGAAAAAGCCACGAATCCCAGGAGCAGATAATAACGGATTTTGAATTCGGTTCCCGGTCCCTCATTGAATTTCTGCTCAGGGATTTGCTATCCACCATGCAGAACGAAGGATTCTTTATCCATGCAGCCGAACTGGATGACCGGGTATACCATATGCGAAGAGACACGGTTTACATCAGTTTGACTGTTTCTCCAACGGTCATGAGCTTTACCAGCAAGAAGGAAGATGTGGCCTTTATTAAAAACCTCATGTACGAAGGTACCCTGGAACTCCAGGCCAAGGTTGAGGTCTTAAAGAACATGAGCAAACCCATAGACATGAGAGCTGAGATTGTGGATCAGGAGAGCAGGAATTTTGTGAATTGGTACCGCTACCTGGATGTGGAGACCATTTCATTAAAACTTGCCAGTACCACCAAGGAGGATGCCATTCGGGAACTGTTGGAACTTCTGATAAAGGCAGGCAAAATCTCAGAGCCTGAGGTTGTTTTGGAAGCGGTGCTGAATCGGGAGCGGAGCATGAGTACCGGATTAAAGAACGGCATTGCAATACCCCATGGAAGAAGCGAGGGGGCGAGGGAGCTCTGCGTAGCCGTGGGTCTTTCTCCCGCGGGTATTGATTTTTCCTGCCTGGATGGAAAGCTCGCCAGGGCAATCTTCCTCATTGTCTCACCTGAACGGGATCCTGGGCCCCATTTGCAGATCCTGTCGGGTATAGCCAGTGTGCTGAAATCCGAAGACGCTGTGAACCAGTTAGTACTCCATGGAACCAGGTCGGACCTCATCAGTTACATGGTAAAGAACTCAAAACGGAAATAAGGAGGAAACTTCCATGGCAATTTCAAAACAGGGATTGTATTACGATTTGGTAGTTAACCCAAAAGCTGGCAAGAGCCAAATTCCAAGACTCTATCTCAATGGTATTGGTATGACTGCTTCACACTGGAAGCCCCTGCAGTCACTCCTGCCCCCGGGAATCGATCTGTTTCATGATTTTAAGGATCAACTGCGCAGTTCTCGAGGTACTGAGGAATATACTATGGATTCCCACGCTCACGAGCTGAAGGAGCTTCTGGATGAGCTGGGTATTTCCCGGGTACATATTATTGGAACATCCTATGGTTCCGAGGTGGCAATGATTTTTGCTCTGAAATATCCTGAGTCCTGTTCAAGCCTGGTTCTTATTGATGGGGTAAGCGAAAGCGATGCCCAATTGAAAGCAGCAGTAGAAAGCTGGAAGGCCGCCGCCCTGAGTGATCCCCGGGTTTTTTACCGGAGTCTCATACCCTGGAATTACTCTGCTGAGTATATTGAGAAACATTGGGAAGACCTGATGGCCCGGGAAGAAGGTTTGGTTCAGTTGCCCAGGGATTTTTTTGAGGGCTTTGCCCGGCTTTGTAATGCCTTTCTCCAGTTGGATATTACGAAGGACATAGAGAACATTTCTTGTCCAACCTATGTTGTTGTCGGGGAGCTCGATATTCTCAAGACATCCCGCTACAGTCAAATCCTGCATCAGAATATTTCTGATTCCCAGTTGGGAATTATCAAGGGCGCTGGTCACGCCGTTGTCATTGAAAATCCCGCGGTGCTTGCCCTGGAGATCGAAGGTTTTTATAACAAGCTCAGAGCAGAACAGCAGGAAAGAGCTAAGATTGAGGATTGATTAGAGGATTGATTAGAGAATCGAGTAAAAACCACCTGTGAAAACTT
>SKVS01000400.1 GCA_007129335.1 Spirochaetaceae bacterium | reverse complement strand
CTTGCTCATTTGGAACAAGAGTGTTATACCATATTTATTGATTTTTTTCAACTTAAATTCCCAACGAGGTTATCATGGAAAAAATTCCCGTTATTCTTGACACCGACATTGGATCAGATGTGGATGATACCTGGGCACTGGTTCACTTACTCAACAGTCCCGAACTTGAGCTTACCATGGTGCTGGTGACCGGTGGTGATACCCGGTACCGGGGTGCCGTTGCTGCAAAGGTATTGACCATAGCCGGAAGAACCGATGTGCCGGTAGCTCTAGGCCACAGAGGTGAGGCTAACTGCCAATTTCAGGAACCCTGGCTCGGGGATTTTACCCTGGACTCTTACCTGGGTTTGGTGTATGAAAATGGAATTGGTGCAGCAATGAATCAATTAAGACGGGTACCCAATACCACAATAATTTCCATTGGAACCGCAGCCAGTATAGCAGCCATTGCCGAGCAAGCTCCCGATTGTGTGCCCCAAACCAAAATTGTAGGAATGTACGGTAGCCTGCGTTTGGGCTACGGTGGAAACCCACCCGCCACCCTGGAATCGAATGTACGCTACGGTGTCCCGTTCTTCCGCACAATGATTCAAGCCCCCTGGAAGGACATTCTTCTAACACCCCTGGACACCTGCGACTTTGCTGTACTTCAGGGTGTTAACTATCAAAAAGTTCTCGCTTCATCTGCCCCTCTTGCCAGGTCAGTTTTGGAAAATTACCGAATATGGGCAGGCCTGGTAAACTGGATGGAAGTAAGCCAGCAGGATCTGGAAGAAAAATCATCCACCCTCTTTGATACCGTGGCAGTTTACCTTGCCTACGATGAGTCAGCGGTGGAGGTAGAAACCCTGAACATCTGGGCTACCGATGAGGGACTCATGGTGGAAGATCCAGCTGGGCCCCAGGTTCGGTTGGCAACCCGCTGGCTCAAGCTGGACTGGTTTTTGAAACACTTAACCGAAAGAATTACTGCATAAAAAAGTGGTTCGAATATTGGACCAAAATTCGCACCAGGTTTTTTAATGACACATTACTTTATCGCATTACTTTGTCTCATTATTTGGTTGCCTGTCCCGGGTCCACATGAGAGCTGACCGGTCCTGTTGGCCTGGTCTTGTACATGAGCGGTTTTTCTGCGAGAAGCCGGCCATTCATTACGGGAATCCATTGAGCGTGAGCTTCCATCAGTTCCTGAGTCATTGCCCGGATTTCATCGAGGGTACAACTCATGGCGGTCAAAGGATCCATAATCATCGCTTGAAAGACAAACTCTGGATCTCCGGTTTGAACAGCCCGCACCGCAAGCTCCTGCACCGATAACTGACCCCTGTTGATAGCTGCCAGGTGGGTTGGCAGGTTACCGCAGTGAATCGGCTGTATGCCGTTCTTGTTCACCAAACAGGGAACTTCAACAATGGAATCATCTGGAAGGTTGGTTATAAATCCTCGGTTTTTCACGTTCCCATGGATTATTGAGTTTTCCCCGGTGACCAGGGAGTGGATTATTTGCGAACCATATTCACTGCTGCGTTCAAGTGAAATTGGCTGCTTCCATGAAGCCATGTCTGCCATTTCCTGCTTCCAGTTTGGTCGTTCATACAAGGTTTTGATAAAGCCGTGACTCCCATTCCAGTCAGAATACTGACCTGGGCAATACCGCTTCACAGACTCGTCGTTCTTCCGGAACCAGGGGTTGTATTCCGAAATATGGCCGCTGGATTCGGTTACGGGAAAACCCAGGTGTTTGACGTATTCCATTCGGGATGTATCGCCCCACCAGTGTTCTGGTTCCAGGGCAAGCTCGCGGATACGGGGTAAAAGATCCACCCCCTGATGCTCGAAGCGTACAAACCAGGCCTGATGATTTATACCGAAACATTGAAAATTAACCTCAGACAAGGGAACACCACACCGGTTTGCCCATTCTTCGCTGGTTCCCTGGACCGAATGACAGAGTCCCACATAGGAAACATCCGGAGCTTCATCGGTGAATCCCCAGGACAGCATCCCCATGGGGTTAGTATAGTTCAGTACGTGGGCATGGGGGCACAGCTCCCGGACTTCTCTGGCAATAGCTTGCAGCTCAGGCAAGGTACGTAAACACCGCATAATGCCTCCGGGAGTAAGGGTGTCTCCAATGCATTGATCGATACCGTACTTCATGGGAATGTCAATTTCAGCTTGTATAGCCTCGTATCCCCCAACGAGAATGCTGACGATGATAAAATCTGCCCCTTCTAATGCCTCTCGCCGATTTACGTGGGAACTTACCTTGGCCCGGGAGTACCCACCCTCTTGAAAAATTTTGTTAACAATTTGGGTTGCATAGTCTAATCTAACCGGGTCTACATCGACCAAAGCAAAATGACTGTCCTGTAATGCCGGAAATGAAAGGATATCCGCAGTCAATCTGCTTGAGAAATTCAGACTGCCGGCACCAATAATGACGATTTTTTTCATGTGCTCCTCCTGGATTTTTCCCATGATACTCCAGGTTTAGTTCAAGCAATACTTTCATTATGTTGTTTTTTACCCCCATTTCATGGCTATTGACCCATTCTTATGTGGTTATTAGGATAGGACCATGAGCCAGAAATCCCATAATTTTATTCTTCCGGAATCCTGGGGTTTACGCATTAATCAGGCAGGCAGGGAAGAATGCATTGCCCTCCACGAGTTTGGAGGACTAAGAACATACTACCTTATTCACGTAATTCTGGATGGTTGGGGGGATTTCATGAATGATTATGGCCGATGGAAGCTTCACCGGGGAAATGGATTCTTAATAACTCCCCACACGAAACACCGCTACAGGGCCGATCATGAGAAACCCTGGACATACTGCTGGGTAGGGTTCGATATTCCCCGGGATTCACCCTTTGAAAATGCAGGGATACACCAGGGCAATCCGATTCTCAGTTATGGACCAGAACAGCTTGAATCCATTGGCAGCCTGGTCATGAAGATGATTGACCTTCCAAGATCCCTTTCCCTGGATCAACAGATCAAGGTTCAGGAATGG
>SKVS01000307.1 GCA_007129335.1 Spirochaetaceae bacterium | reverse complement strand
CAGGGTCGCCGGAATTACATGCTGACAGCCCCCCAACAATACCCAGTATGGCGACTAAGACGGTGACCAAAAGTAGGGGCTGTCTCACCCGCCACCGAAGTCTGCTGAAACCCCGAAAGATCTGAACAAAAGGGTACACAGGGCTATTCATCTGAGAGAATACTGGTCTCGAGCTTCTGGTACAAACTGTCCATGTGGATCTTAATTTTGCTGATGAATTCATCCCGCTCCAGATCGTTCAGGGTATCGAGGACCCCAAGGTCGAGCAGATCAATGAGCCCCTTGAGTTTGTTCATATTCTCCCTGAGGAGAAAGTCGGCCTCGCTCCGGTAAAATGAGTCTGAGCCGCTCATAAATCACCCATCCTGCTCTTAACCCGATCAGGAATAGGAATACCCAGGACTTCGGAAATGTCTTTCAGCAACTCACCCTGATCCAGCGGTTTGGTGATATACCGGGAAAAACCCGCTCTCAGGCACCGATCCCTGTCGGATTCCATTCCATTATGGGCTTCCATTGCCTGAGCTGTTACGGCCCACACGGGAGTATCCCTGAACCCGGGAATGCTGCGAATGAGTTTTACAACCTCTATGCCCGAATCGTCCCGCTCCATTTTTATATCCAGGAGTACAAGATCGGGCATTTGGGTTCGAATAATTTCCACCGAACTAACCCCGCTGGAAGCTTCCAGGATTTCAATTCCTGAATTGGGACCGAAGAGCCGGAACAGGGCCTTCAAGACAAATCTGTTGGATTCCAGATCATCGACTATGAGTACTTTTGCCATAGGGGTAAGTGTAATTCGGCTACCGGGTATTTTCAATGTTCAAACAGGGAAATCTTACTCCAAAGATCATCCTGCTGGCTTTCCCGGGGGTTTGCCTCCAAAATTAACTGGGTATCCTGGGTAGGATGGGGAAGGCACAGTTTCCAGGCATGCAGTCCAATACCTCCGCCTGGAATGGAACGCCTGGCGCCATACTTCAGATCGCCCCGCACCGGATACCCCCTGGCTGCAAACTGCACCCGTATCTGGTGGTGCCTGCCCGTTTGCAGGTGCACCTTCCAAACCAGAAAGGTCTGTAATTCTTCTACTAGCTGGTAATCCAGCACAGCCTCCTTCCCGGGCGGTCCCTGCACAACCCGGGAGGTATTGGTTTTTCCATTCTTCAACAGAAAATCCGTGAGCCTGCCCGCTGGGTCCAGTCCCACCGATCCGGCCCGCTGCTTCTCAGTAATGACCAGATACTCCTTGGTTGCGTTGCGTTCCCGAAAGCTGGAGGTTAACCGGGATAGGGCCTTTGATGTCTTGGCATACACCACAAGGCCGCTTGAGGGCCTGTCCAGGCGGTGAACCAAACCCAGAAACACATTCCCCGGTTTCCCATCCCTCTCCTTAATGAAGGCTTTTAGGGAATCCAGGAGACAAATGTCCCCTGTTTTATCTCCCTGAACGAGTTCAGAACAGAGTTTATTCACCACCAGCACATGGTTATCTTCGAATACAATTCTTTCTCCTAGGGCTTTCACTCAGTTTCCCTCAAATATTCCCAAACGATATGTTCCAGCTGACCCTGAGCCTCCAAAAGACCGGGCAATAAGGGTATACAAGCCGCTGCTGGGAACAACCATATCAATTCGGGCGTTTAACCCTTCTCCCCCGTCATCATCGGACCAATACCCTCCTGGCCCATCCAGTTCCAGGTAGCTGTCAAAATCCCTGGAATCCATGGTTATGATAATTCTCTGCCCCCGGGTCAACTCTACCCGGAACTGGTGGTTTGAACCGGACATAATGTAATCATAGGTAGAGTTTACCTGAAGGAGCTGATTTGGCTCGTACACGGCCAATCCCTCGGGTAAATCGGTTCGATCAACCCGCAGGATAAAGGTGCCAGTGTCTGAAGGGCTGTATCCCCGGACAGTAATAACCAGTTCTTCATCAGGATCGGGCATGTATCTGATCAGGGACTGGTAATCCAGTTCTCCCTCGTATGAATCATCGTCTTCAATGAGTTCACCCCGGGAGGTTAACAGCTCTAGATAGGTGTCAAATTCATCGGACTGAAGATCGATGACCAATAATCCCGGTTGGGAATCTCCACGGAATACATAATCCTGGTACTCACCCCGATCGAGGAAGCCGTATACCGGGCTGCCCAACACAAGGTCCTGCCCTTCCTCCGCCAGGGCAACCAGGAGACGATAGGCCCCTGGGTCGAAGGATTGGGGACTGAGCATTACCTGTTCTCCTTCATTGAGCCTCCGGCTTATAACCGGACCAAAGGAACCTGAGGTCCGGGCAAAAAACTCTTCCCCGTTTTGATCGATCAATATGAGCATGTCCTCGTACCCCGAACTGAAGAGCTCAAAGATGTACCGGCCTGTTTCTGGTGCGGTAAAAAAATAATCATCTTCCACACCCGACCCAAAACTCCCCCGGGCGGGCTGTCCCAGGGAAACAGGCCTTGGCGGCTGGGCAGCCAGGGCACTAATGGTATACCTGCCCATAGAGAAGGGGGAATAACTGGTTGCACCAACCATGACCCTGTCCCCCGGAAATCCGGAAATTCGCAAGGCAGAATTGGTTCCATCAAAATCATCGTTTACATCCTCGGTTCCATCGGAGTAGGTAACAATGAGAAAGGTATCAAACTCTTCGCTGGCAAGGCGGATCATGGCCCTGCCCGATTCCGGGATGGTGTATTCGTACCAGTCGATGTACTTGTTCGGCTCGATCTCCGTGGAGTTCTGTCCCAGATCTCCCTGGATCGATGGTTGGATCGCCAAGTTCCCCGCAAAAGCAACAAGGTCAACCAGGACCGAAAGGGTACCTGCTTTTCCCTCAGGCGGGACTTCCATAACCAGAGTGTAAGACCCGGGAAGGGTAACCGGGACAAAGAGCTGGGCAAATCGGTTTTGGGAATAGGCGGTACTTCGGATTCCACCGGGTCCTGCCAAATCAATAGTAAAGGGGAAATCCAGGCTCAAACCCTTTACATCAAGAATTCCCGTTTCACCGATCATCAGCCCATGACTTACCCGTTCGTTTCCCGGCCCAAGCCGGTGATCCTGACGGTACAAACGATTTTGAGCCCCAAGGCCCGGGCTAATAGACAACAACAACAATCCAATGAACAACCCCAGTTTCATCCGGTCGATTTTCCTTTTCATAGATTCCTCCATCCCATAGAATAAGCATACACCACATTTCCCTTTACTCCCATGGGAGGAATGCACTATCTTTTGTAAGAAGAACTATAGGGTAAGTTGATAGAATACACAAAAGAACCCCAAGGAGAAAAAAATTGCAGTACCGAAGAGTAGGGAAAAGCGGATTAAAGGTAAGCGAAATTGCTTTTGGTTCCTGGATAACCTTTGACAATCAGGTTGAGTTGGCCGAGGCGAAAAAATTAACCGCCAAGGCCCTGGATTTGGGAATTAATTATATCGATACCGCGGACGTCTATAACCAGGGTGCGGCTGAAAGCTTCCTGGGTCATGTCCTGCCGGAATACAACCGAAGGCAGTACCTTGTTGCAACCAAGGCTTTCTGGCCTATGAGCGATGCCCATACCGATCGGGGACTGAGCCGGAAACATTTAACCGACAGCCTTCACGGAAGTCTGGAACGGCTAAAACTGTCCTACGTGGACATTTTTTACTGTCACCGATACGATCCCGAGACCCCCCTGGAAGAAACCCTGGAAGCAATGAATGACCTGATTCGCCAAGGAAAAACCTTGTACTGGGGAACAAGCGAATGGACCGCCGAGCAAATCGCCCGAGCACACACGATCTGTACCAGCAGGGGATGGCAGACTCCCGTAATCAATCAACCCTTGTACAATCTGGTAAACAGAAACATCGAAACCTCGATTCTTCCAACCTGCCAGGCTTTGGGAATGGGAACCGCAAACTTTTCCCCCCTGGCCCAGGGAATTCTTACGGGAAAATATTCCGGAGGTACTATTCCTAAAGACAGCAGGGGCAGTAATGACCGGTTATCCATGTTCATGAAGGGTCATTTATCCGACGCTGAACTCCTGAAAAGAGTCGATGCCCTGGGTCCCATTGCAGAAACTTACGGCTTGACTATTGGACAACTCTCCCTTGCCTGGATCCTCCAGAACCCGGGCATTTCATCGGTCATTATCGGGGCTACCAGGGAAAATCAGCTGGAAGAGAACGTAAAGGCATCGGGAATCCAAATTAAGCCCCGGGACATGAAAAAAATACAAAAACTCTTCCCCTGAGAAACATTCGGGGAAACCCGGCTATCTGGGTAAGAAACTGGATGCCCCCATATCTGGTGACATCCAGTACCCGGATTGCTGTCTTAACAGTTTAGCAATTTACAGTTTAGCAATTTACAGTTTGGCAAGCAGTTCCCGAGCCTCCCTCAGGTTCCGCTCCTGGCTGGGTGTCCGGCTTGGCTTGGCGGTCAGCCAGCCAATGAGCTGATCGGTAATCTGCCGGGCTTCCTGCCGGTCGGTCATGTTTGGGATGGTAATGGTACCTTCGAAATACCAACCCCGTTCCAGGGGAACAGTGGTTCTGTTAAAATCCCGCTGCTTATTCGCCTGCTCCCGGGTTCTCCGGGCTGCATTCCAGTTCCGGTCGTTCAAGTGCTCGGCAAGTTTCAGGTAGTATCCGTAGTTCGGTTCGTCCTTGATGCCTGCAGCAACCTCTTTTTGGTTCAGGTCCACCGCCTTGCGCGCCAGACTGACCGCGTAGTCCTGGTTCCCGAAGGAAATAATTCTTGGAACTGCTGCGTAGAGCTGTCCCAGAACGTAGTACGAGTCTGCATGATTTACATCCATGGTAATTGCCTGGGTCAATAAATCCCGCATTACCGGAGCCTTGGAAAGACTATCGAGAATGCCCCGGGTTTGGCCCCATCGGCCTATGTTGGAGGACTTCCAGAAATACCCCAGCGGATTGTTGGGAGCCCATTGAATTGCCTGATCGGCGTAGGCTTCTCCCTGTTCGAAGATAGCAAGCAAATCACGACTGGAGACTCCTGCATCCTTTTGCTGATCCCCAAAGCCCAGGGTTGCCCGGGCCAGGCGCCATGCAATTTCTGCCCGATCTGTGTTGTTTCCCGCGGTACCCAGGGCAGGGGTTAGAAGATCTATGACTCCCCGGTGATTCTCCAGCTTGTCCAGCTCATCGGCCCGCTCGAGGGTTTGGGCGATTTGGGAAAAAGCAAGCGC
The DNA here is from genome assembly GCA_007129335.1 of Spirochaetaceae bacterium. Classification (GTDB taxonomy): domain Bacteria; phylum Spirochaetota; class Spirochaetia; order DSM-27196; family Salinispiraceae; genus SKVS01. The sequence continues at coordinate 6,191 of SKVS01000307.1, read as the reverse complement.
CGGACCTGACAGCAACAATACCAGCATTAATCCCCATAGTACTAATTTTCCTGAAATTCTCATGGAAAACCTCCTCCTCTTGTGTTCATGGATGCGGCGCCTTTACCTTGATCAATAAGTTTCAGAGCACTCACACATTCCTGAATCCCGACCAGCTATTTTCTGATCCGGTGATTCCAGATTCATCCATTTTCCCCCGGAGGTCAAGAAAAATCAGCGAAAAGGTACGGGTCGAAACACCATGGTGCCGGAATCGGCGAACAAATCCATGTACAGAAGCCCATCCCGGAGAAAGAACAGGGCAGCAGCCTGAAGCTCCCGGGAAAACCGATCGGCAATGTCCTGATCATCGCAGTACATTAAGGTGGAAAAAATAGAACCTAGATCTATGCTCCCTCGACCAGGATCGGCTGGATCGTAATACTCTAGCAGACTCTCACCACCGGCCACATTACAACCCAAACGGGCTCCCAAGCCACCATTCCCATCCACCAGAAAGGTGTAGTTTTCCGGATGATCCACATGAAAAACTTCTTTTGGGGTCACAGTCTTTATCCATTCCCACTGAATATTGACAATTCCCGGACCGGAAACCCTTTTTAGACGGATACCATCGGTTCCGTAGTCCTGGTTTTCAGGAAGGTGGAGTCGGAGTTCTTCTGGGTGGATTTTCCAAACCAGCCGGGCTGATAGAAAGGATGAACGGACCAGGTCTCCATCCAGAACCCAGGTACCATCCTGAATAAAGGGTTCCTCCCTTTGATAATCCTCGATAAACCGGGCAAAACCGTTCAGCCGAAGATCCAGGGTCAGTATGCGCCCCGGGCCGGAGGCTGAAGGGAGCTCCCCCCGGTAGATTCCTGCGGTTGAATGAACAACAGGCTCGGGAACACTGCCTTCAACCCGGGAAAATGGGTTGGTAACACAGCCAGAAAGCGTAAAAACAAGTACTGCAATACTGGTCAAACCAAGAAATCTGCTCATGATTCAAGCCCTCATCAGGATTTTGTTAATTTCATGGAAGAAACCGCCTTGGTGGTAAGGCGGACACCTCCGGCAGTAACTCCCTTGACCAGGAAATCGGAAACCGGGAATTCCTCTTCAAGAACCCTCAAGCCCGGCTTCTTTTTATACTTTAGAACAACCCTGCCCTTGGTTTGGGTTGTAAAGGCCAACAGCTTCGAGTCTGAGGGAAGCAGGTCGTATTCCTTTTCCAGAATAAATTTGGTTATGGTTGTACGTTTGATGTACAAATAACCCGTACTCTTTTGCTGAAATATCAGGGTATACACGTGTTTGGCAAGCTCATCCTTGTCAGCCAGCACACAAAAATGCATGTCTTTTTGAACAAACATTTTTTTGGGTACGTCCATGACCTTGTAGGTTGCATCGTGACGGATTACCAGCACCCGGTCAAACTCATGGACAGGAAACAGTTCCTCTCCGGAAGCAACCTCGGTCCCCAGATAGCCGGTTACCCTGTCGTACCTGAGCTTTGCTGTTCGGCTTGCTGCCTCCCGGACATCGACCTTGTCAAACCGCTGAATCTCCGTAAGACGGGGACACTTTGGCCCTTCGCTGGCTATGAGGCCGTCCAGAAACGCCAGGGCGTAAGCCTTCAGATTCTTCAAATGATGGGCAATTTCCTTCAGCCGATCCTCCATCTCCTGCATTTCTTTCCGGGCCTTGTTCATGTCGTACAAGGAAATTCGGCGAATAGGAATTTTTAACAGGCGGTCTATATCCTCATCGGTAATTTCCCGGCGGATTTCGTGCATAAAGGGTATGAATCCCGTACGAACCGCTTCCACAACCTTTTCAGCCGTATCCATTTCCTCGATCCGTTTGTAAATCCGCTCTTCGATAAAGATCCGCTCCAGGGTCCGGGCGTGGAGTTTATCCTCCAGATGCCCTTTCTCCAGTTCCAGCTCCTTCTTGAGAATAGCAACCAGCTGCTTTGCGTGGTAGGCAATAACCTCGGGAATCCGCATGAGAGTCGGAAGATTATCCTTAATGACCAACAGGTTCACACTTATACTGACCTCGCACTCCGTGAAGGCGTACAGCGCGTCGACCACATCCTTGGTGTAGACTCCCCGCTGAAGTTGAACCTCGATTTCCACCTTCTCGGTGGTAAAGTCGTTGATACCGGAAATTTTCAGCTTTCCCCGGCGGGCGGCATTTTCAATGCTTGCAATGAGGCTTTCGGTGGTGGTCCCAAAGGGAATTTCCGTAATGAGTATGCGTTTTTCATCGCTGGTATCCAGTTTTGCCCGGACAAGTACCTTTCCCATACCCTGGTCGTAACCCGAGGCATCCATGATTCCAGCGGTGGGAAAATCCGGCAAGAGCTGATAGGGATTCCCCTGGAGCTCGGATTTCACTGCTTCCAGTACCTCGATAAGGTTATGGGGAAGGATTTTTGTGCTCATGCCTACAGCGATCCCTTCAGCTCCCAGAACCAAGATCAGGGGAACCTTCGAGGGAAAAACAACCGGCTCCTTGTTTCGGCCGTCGTAGCTGTCCTCGTAGGCGGTTATTTCGGGGTTGTACAGGATTTTCTTTGCCATGGGCAGGACGCGGCACTCAATGTACCGGGCAGCGGATGCCTCGTCCCCGGTAAAAATATTCCCGAAGTTTCCCTGGCGGTCAATGAACAGCTCCTTGTTCGCAAGAACCACCAGAGCGCTGTAAATGGAAGCATCCCCGTGGGGGTGGTACTTCATGCAATGGCCCACAACGTTCGCTACCTTGTGGAACTTCCCATCGTCCATTTCCAGGAGGCTGTGAAGAATACGCCGCTGAACGGGTTTGAGTCCGTCATCGATGTGGGGGATGGCTCGGTCCTTGATTACGTAGCTTGCGTATTCAAGAAAGTTGGTGTTAAAAAGAGTATTCACATATGCCATTAGATAAGGTTCTCCATAATAAAGCCGCGCCGTTCGGGGGTATTTTTCCCCATATAAAATTGCAGGGTTTCGTGGATGTCCTTCAGAGTTTTAATATCGACCTTGAGCAGCCGAATGTCCGGGCCAATGAACTGGCCGAACTCCTTGGGACTGATTTCCCCCAAACCCTTAAACCGGGTCACTTCTGGGGAACTCAAGGCTTTCAGAGCTTCATCCCGCTCCCGCTCGCTGTAGCAATACCGTGTTTCTTTCTTGTTGCGCACACGGAACAGGGGGGTTTCCAGGATGTATAAATGTCCGGCTGCCACCAGCTCCTCAAAATACAGGAGAAAAAAGGTTAGAAGTATGTTGCGAATATGAAAACCGTCGTGATCCGCATCGGTTGCAATAATGATTTTGTTGTACCGTAAGCCCTCGAAGGTATTTTCCACCCCCAGGGCCATCATAAGGTTATACAGTTCCTCGTTCTTATAGATTTCTGCCCGTTTTTTCCCGAACATATTCTGAGGCTTGCCCCGCAGAGAAAATATTGCCTGGGTGTACACATCCCGGCTGGAAATCATGGATCCCGATGCGGACTGTCCCTCAGTGAGGAAAATTGAGCTGTCTTCCCCAAATTTTTTATCTCCCAGGTGGTATTTACAGTCTTTCAGGTTAGGAATTTTCAAGGCGATCTTTTTTGCAACTTCCTTAGCCTCTTTTTTAACAACCGCCAGTTCTTTGCGAATGTTTTCGTTATAAAGAATCTTGTCCAAAAGAGCCTTGCTCGCACCGTTGTTCTTGTGGAGAAAGTCTTCCACCGCTGTTTTCGTTTCCTGGACTATCCAGCTTCGAATTTCTGTATTCCCCAGCTTGTTCTTGGTCTGGCTTTCAAAAATAGGATTTTCCAGCTTTATACTCACAGCCCCGGCGATTCCGTCCCGCACGTCCTGTCCGGTAAAGTTCTTTTTGTAGAACTCGTTAATTCCCTTCAGAATACCTTCCCGGAAAGCAGACAGGTGGGTTCCACCAGCACTGGTATGCTGACCATTTACGAAACTCCAGTAGTTTTCCCCGTATCCTTCCCGGGTGTGGGTAAAAGCAAATTCCATGCGGTCGCCCCGGAAATGAACCAGGTCGTACATGTGGTCTTCTTCAACCTCGTGTTCCAGCAGGTCTTTCAGCCCATGTTCGCTCTTGAAAACCTGACTGCCCAGCTGAAGGGTCAGCCCGGTGTTCAAATAGGCATAATTCCACAGTCGCTGTTCGATAAATTCCCCATTAAAGGTATAATCGGGAAATATTTCCGGATCGGGAGTAAACTCAACATAGGTACCATTAGCCTGTTTGGGTTCCTTGCCCTTATGCTGCTTTTTCAGCTTGCCCCGTTCAAAAATTGCTTCGGAAAACTGGCCGTCACGGAAGGCCACAACCCGGAAATGGCTGGACAAGGCATTTACTGCCTTGGTTCCAACCCCATTGAGTCCAACGCTGAACTGGAAAACCTCGGTATTATATTTTGCTCCGGTATTAATGATGGAGACCGCTTCCACAATTTTTCCCAAGGGAATACCCCGGCCGTAATCCCGCACAATGAGCTTATTCCCGTCGACCTTCAGAACAATTTTAGTTCCATGCCCCATAATGAACTCATCGATGCTGTTATCAATGATTTCTTTTAAAAGGATGTATATTCCATCGTCGGGATTGCTGCCGTCACCCAGACGGCCAATGTACATTCCACTTCTCAGCCGAATATGCTCCAGACTGCTGAGAGTCTTGATTTTACTCTCATCGTAATCGGTGGTTTTGGTTGATGTTTTCGCCATGACCGAAAATATAGCACATTTTTTTCCAATGAGGGAATGAACCGGTATAGAATTCTGTTCGCCCAGCCGATGGTAGTTGTATGAAAAACCTTTCTTTTGTGCAGGTTTTCCCTATCCTGTTATTCACCCTTTTGTTGTTCAGTGGATGTGTGAGCCCGGGGAACGAACAGGAGCTCATTTCCCAAATTGAGCAACTGGAAAACGAACTTACCAGAATTGAACAAAACAGCCAGATCCAGCTTGAACAAATGGAGTCCCAAAGGGAAATGACCCTGAAGGAGCAGGAAAGACTGGAAGAGGCTTTATCAGCAGCAGAATCTCAACGGGACGGGTACCTCCAGGAAATTCAGCACCTGGAACGAACGAGTGCACGCCTTACCGAGCGGGTAAGAACTCTAGAAGCTCTTCTGCGGGAACTGAGTTTTGCCACGAGCCTGGTTCCTCGATCCAACGACCTGCCTGAAAATACCCTTGGGGGATCAGAACCCCGCAGTTCCGATGTAACCCCGGAAATGCTTGACCAGGTAAATGCCCTGTTATTTGAGCTTCCCCAGTACATAACCGTTCCCACGGTGTTCCCCTTTTTGGCTCCTGGGCATAGCAATCGGGAACCCATAGGCGGTTCATCGGTGTTTACTGAAATGAATCATGAAACCCGTATACAACACTTCTTCGACAGCCGGGCCAATTACTCTACCCAGGCATCGGTCTTCCCGGAAATCCGTCAGCCCCTGGAGAGTAGGGCATCCAGGCCCAGCGAACTACCCCAATTATGGTTGAATATTCAAGTGGCATCCGACCGGAGCGGGGGGAATCTGGAAATCTCCGGATTGGAATTCTCCCATTCCCAACGGGGCATACTGCGGTTAGGCCCGCCTGAGGAAAGGGTACTGCTCCAGGACAGCACGGTGAAACTGGACCGGGTTGTTTATGCCTTCGGGCAGGAAAACCTCCGTTACCTATGGGAAACCCTTACATCAACCGGATCAGGAGCAATGCCGAGCCTTACCCTCCTGGGAAAAAACCAACGGATCCGTCTTACCCTCCAGGAGGTCGAGGTCAGTGCCCTGGTGGAAATGATCCAGGTATACCGGGAATTGGGCGGCCCAATTCCCCGAAATTAAACCCCTACGGGTTGTTCAACCTTTGCAGCAACCCGCTTTCCCTCGGTAAAACTGATTTTTCCGTTTCGGAATCCCACCCGAATCCTGGATTCCGGACCGTATTTGCCCTTGAGAATCTCGGTAGCAAGGGGATCTTCAATTTCCCGCTGTATGGTTCTTCGTAAAGGTCGCGCCCCGTATTTCAGATCGTAGCTTTTTTCAATGAGGTATTCCTTTGCTGGCTGGGTAACCTCCAGAATCATTTCCCTTTCGGCCATTCTGGTTTGTACTTCCGCCAGGTGAATATCGAGTATCATTGCCATATGGGCCTTGGTCAGGCTCTGGAACACCACAATTTCATCGACCCGATT
>SKVS01000102.1 GCA_007129335.1 Spirochaetaceae bacterium | reverse complement strand
TGGAGTACCTGTTGGGGAATAGCAGTTTCAAACACACTTTCTCCATAGGAAGCAATACTTCTTCCGGTCGGTTCGAGAATGTACAATGCCAGATCATCTTTTGAGTCTTCCTGAAGGGTCAAATACTCCCAAGCACGTTGGAGAGCCGTGTGGGATAAATCCTTCCACCGGAAAAGCAGACCCAGAACTCCAATAATTGCCCCGTGAGAAAGCCCCCCCTGGCGAACTGCTGTACTGTAAACCAGCACCTCCTGATTTTTCACAAGCCTGGAAACATGGGCTGATTCTTCGGTAAATTCCTGGCCGCTGTTCAGCTCCATGGCACGTTTGAACCAGGGAGTATCGTGAACCTTGGAGCCGGCGCTGGAATAATCATCAGGCCGTCCATTTGCCAGTATTTCACCTTCAGGATTTATGAGTACCAAATCAAAATAAACAGTATATGAATCGAGTATAACTCCTAGTCGCTGGGAAGCCCGGCCTGCTACCTCCTGGGTCTTTTCGCTCAGTGCGGTAACCAGGCTGTCATCCGTAGCCCACCAGCGAACATCGCAGGATCGTTCATAAAGGTTCCGGTCAATAATATCGATAACATTGTACGCAGCCTGGGAAAACCGCTGTCCCCGAACATCTACCCCCAGCTTTCCAGAAAGTTGGGCAAGTTCATCGATCAGCCCCTGGACCGAAGAATCCATATGCTCTGTGACCCCGTTTGTCCGGGCTACCAGGTGTTTAATGTTATCGGCTACCACTGCAAAACCTTTTCCATGGCTGCCTGCTCTGGCTGATTCAATCTTGGCATTTACCGAGAGTACATGTATGTCTTCGTTGATTTCCCTGATCTGGTGGGTTGACTGAGCAATATCCAGTTCCAAACGTTGGGCCAGGTGGGTTACGTAATCCGCGTTGACAGATCGAGTTTCAGAGTCATTTGAGATCACCTGAACCTCCTTTCATTTACCTAAGTATAATGCGAATTATCCCCAAAAGGGCACTTTTTTTAGATTCTAAGATTCTGAGATTCTTAGATTCTGGTCCCATAGTAACTAAGGAACTCAGGCAAAACAGAAAGAACAATAACCCGCGGAACCTACCAGGACTCATCAAAGTAATCTGCTCCATACAACTTGTAAAGAAAGCTGCGCACAATCCCTGCAGTCATCCCCCACAACAGGTGGGGTAACCCCTCCACAAACCAGACCCGAAACCCTTTCTGGCTCCAAATACCCCGGGGATACTTGTTCAAGTCATACCGGTTGTAGGGAATAGGATTGGCAGAAATATCGTCCCTGAGCAACTGGGTCAATTCATGGTGTTCCCATCTTGCAGTCCGCAGTTCTTTCAGAGTCAGGGTAAATAATTCTTCCACCTCCCGGTTCGGTTTTCCCAGGTTCTCAGACGGTGAAGGGCCCTTGGCAAGCCAAATATCAATGATTCGGCCTGCAGGGTGGACCAGGGTACCAAAGCATCCAATGAGGTCAAGGTAATTCCGGGGAATTCCCGTTTCCTCTTCCCATTCCCGAAGAACCGCTTGTTCGGATGTTTCATCCAAATGAATCCCTCCCCCGGGGAGACATACCTCTCCTCCCTGGGGTATGTGGGAGGAACGGAGTTCAAAATACATGCCCAGAGCATCCAGGTCCGACGGTCCGGGATTCTCTGGCAAGGTACCCTGGGAGGAAAAGAGGGTTATTATGACAGCCGAATGATGGGAAGCCAGGGGGTGTATGATTCTGCCCGGCGGCTGACATAGGCCTGCAAAAAAGCTGTTCCCCCTGACAGGTTTCTTACCAAGGCTTATCTCTTGGCTCATACGGTCGACTCCCGGGGATGATAAAAAACCAGGGTTATGACAAAGAGAACAAGGGCACCGGTTAGAGGCAGGTACCAGAATACCCGAGGATGAAAAGGAGAAACCAGGTCCGTAAACCATCCTGCAAGAAGGCTCCCCGTTAGCCCCCCCACACCTCCAATTAAGAGATGACTGATCTGATGTACCTTTCCCCGGTCGACCGGTCCGGCCAGATTATCCATGAGAATGATTGCCGAGGTGTATAACAGGGAAAAAACTAATCCGTTCATAGTCAGAGCTAACAATATAATGGGAATACTGGGAAAAAAAGACAACAGTCCATAGCGGATTACCTGAATTGCCATTCCCGCAGTGAAGACCCGACGGGTTGAGAATCGGGTAATGAGTTTTCCCAAGAGGAGCAAGGCGGGAATTTCCAGAACCTGCCCAAAGGTAAGGGCGGGAAGAACCAACCCCTCGGGAACATTCATGGAAACCAGATACGGGCCTGCACCAAAGATGTAGAACCGGTCAAGAAAACCTGCTCCAAAAAAAATAGCAATGAGCTGAATCAGGGGCTTGTTCTGTCTCAGTTTTACCCGGGAATCAGACAGAGACTCCTGGGGGAGTGGTTTCGGTTGCTCATGTGGCTCATGTTGTTTATTTTTTGCATGTTGTTCATGTTGAGGAGCAAAATTCAGAATGATAACAATGGCTACTGATGCGAGGGCGGACATTCGGTATGCCCAGGGAAGAATCTGTTCCTGCTGGAGATCCAAGCGAAAAAGCCAGCTGCCGGCAATGACCATGGCTGAGAGGGTATACCCTGCAGCAATCCATCCGATAGTTCCCCACATACGTATTGCCCCAAATTGTTTCTGGGGTTGTTCTATTTGGGAAAAGGTATAGGTATTAATGAGGCCTACCGTTGGTCCATGGATGAAGGAAAAGAGAAAAAAAGAGGCTATTTGGACACCTATTGGTGCGGAGGATGAAAAAATTCCTAAACCCAGTGCACCTATGAGATGGCAAACCTGTATAACTTTCCTGGTTGCCCGAAAACGGTCTGCAATCGAGGTTGCCAACATGGGAGAAATTATTGCCAATACCATTGCCAGTCCCAAATAAAACCCAGTTGTGGTGCCGTCGAATCCCAGATATTTCTGGAAATACAGGCTCTGAATCGGATTAAAGCTGCCAAAGATAAACAGCTGGAAGAACATGAGAGATTTGA
>SKVS01000006.1 GCA_007129335.1 Spirochaetaceae bacterium | reverse complement strand
TCCACTATTCCGTTGAATGAGTTCGCCGGGAATGTTCCCTTGGCATTACGCTGTCCCGGTGGAAGTCCGCTGAGAATTTCCATACCCTGCTCTACCTTCTGTATGGCCCAGATATGAAACACTCCTTTCCCAATGGCATCGTTCACTTCCCGGTTCAGTATGAGTCCGTCAATGTTTTGTTGGGGAATGATTACTCCCTGACTGCCAGTAAGGCCCTTTTGCTTACAGACCTGGTAAAATCCTTCAATTTTTTCTATGACCCCACCGACTGGCTGGATTTCGCCCATTTGATTCACCGAACCGGTAACCGCAACATCCTGACGCAGGGGAATACCTCCAATAGCTGATAGGAGGGCGTAAATTTCTGTGGAGCTTGCGCTGTCCCCATCAACTTCCACGTAGCTCTGTTCAAAACAAATGCGGGCGGTTATGGAGAAGGGAAAGTTTTGGGCGTAGGTAGCGTGAATGTAGCTTTCCACAATGTAGGTGCCCTTGTCGTGGATCTCACCCGAGAGTCCTGCTTCCCGTTCCACATTAATAATGCCATCGCTTCCCGGGGCTGCCTGGGCTGAAATAACCGTCGGCCGTCCGAAGCTGTAATATCCCCGATCCAGGACTGCAAGACCGTTTACCCTGCCCACGGAGGTTCCCTCAAGCTGAATCAATAATTCTCCGGTCTGGATTTGTTCATCGATTTTTTCTTCCGGAAGATTTAAGAGAAAGGCTCTTTTTTCCAGGGTCAATTCTATGGTACTTCGGTCGATGGCTGGCTGGTCGGTTTTCCTTGCCCAGTAATTAGCCTCCCGGAGAATATCGGCGATGAGGCTGAATTTGGTACACAGCTTGGATCGGAACTCTCCAAGGCGGACTCCGTATTCCAATAGGGCAGATTGAGCCGAAGGTTCTACCGACAGAAGGTTTTCATCCTTTTGTACCAGGGAAATAAAGTGTATGTACTCCCGGGTAGTGTAGTCGTTTCTATCCATGGTGTAGTCGAATTCTGCAGGAACCTTGAAAAGTTTCTGAAAATCCTCGTCCTGGAGGTAGAGCAGGTCGTAAAGCATTTCGCTGCCCAGAATAACCACCTTCAGATCAATAGTTACCGCTTCGGGCTTCATTGAGCTGCCCCCGTGGGTTGCTACAGCTCCGGGACTTGTGCGGATTTCCAGGCATCCATTTTGGAGAACCCGTTTCAGGCTGATATAGGTTTCCTCTTCCATCAGCAAATCCTCAGCCTGAAGTATGAGAAATCCCCCGTTTGCCCGTAATAGACTTCCCGGTCGCAGGGAAAGAAAGCCCGGCTTTTCCAATCCCATGCTTGCGGCAATACTGGCTCCGGGAGAAAGGGATGCCTGGCTTCCCGGTACCCCTGGGTCGGGACTTGCTTCAATGGTTCCGAAGAGTTTCTGGAAATCCGGGTAGGTTTCAAAAATAACCGGGGGCTTTTCGGTGGCCGAATGGTCAATGAGAATGTTTACATCGTAGCGAAGAAGGTGTTCGGGTAAATGGATCATGCTGCCCGAATACATTCCCGGCAAGTTAGGGAGTCTTTCATTGTTCCTTAGCCCCCTGGTTCCGGGTTTTTGTTTGGTTCTGGACCGGGAGGCAAGATTTTGATCCTGGCCAGTCTCCTGGGATGAGCCGAGGTTGTCGGGGTTTGTTTTATCGGATTTTTTCCCGAGAGTTCTATTCTGATGGGCTTCATGTCCGGCTGTGGTAAGCCGGCATACAGGAGCAAGGTTTCGCCGGTGAGGCAGGGGGAGTGCTCGGGAGGAAAGGGGAGAGAGGGACCGGCCGTCCCGCCCTTGGGGGTGTTGTCGGTCACCGGTATTTCCTCCCTGGGTTCCTTGTGAAGCATCGGCTTCCTCCTGTTCCAGGTCGGTCCACAGTCGTTCCGAATCTGCCAGAAAGAGTGGGAGGTGATCCAGTATGTCGGTTACCAGTTCATCCAGATGATGTTCCACGGCAGCATCGGGAAAATCCCTTTTCATTTCACCAAATTTAGTGTGGAGTTCCGGTTCCAGAGTAGCCTGGAGCAGTTCCAGCATGTACTGTTCTGCCCTCCGCCTGCGCCGTTGAATTGAGGTAAATACCTGCTTCATTTCATCCATGAGTTGGAAATATTGTTCCCTCAGGCTTGCATAATCGTCTTCCTGAATTTCCCCTTGGACTGCCATTTGGTGAATTTCCTGGATATTGGCAAGATTATCATTTACTACCGCTGCCAGATCTGCTTTTTCCTGATTATCTTCTTCAACCTGAACAATTTTAAATCCTGCCTGCTCCAGGCGATCTTCAAAGTCAAATAGAATCTGGTTTTCTTCGGATTCGGCTTCCATGAGGTATTGATCTTTAGCCTTCTGGAAGCGGGATTGGCCCTGAATTTCCTGGGCCAGATTCTGAACATCCAGAATAATTTTTCTCATGGCTTTTCTGAAGGCCTGGGCCCTGCCTTTGGGAAAATACAGTACCCGGGGAGCGTCTTCCTGCCCCGGGTTGTTCACGAAAACGATGTCCTTTAACCGTTCGGGTTGGGGGGGCAGGTTTTTGAGAATGTGGAGCAGGGCTGTCCGCTTACCCGTTCCAGTCGGACCGGTGGCGAAAATATTATACCCCTTAGAGGGAATGCTCAGGGCCATGTCGATTGCCTGCATGGCCCGTTCCTGGCCGATGATTCCAAAGGTTTCGTGGGTTCCGGGAACCTGGGGAAGGGTTTCTTCTGGTATGGTAAAAATTACTTGTGCCGGTGGAAGAAGGCAGGTGGTCGTTGCACTGGGTTCCTGCGATACTTTTTTCATATGTGCTCCTAACTTAAGTGCTACTAACTATAGAAGATAATTGATTTTCATGTTCCGGTGGAAGTGTTTTTTAGTGGTGCGAATTGTGGACTATAAGATATTGTTGTTCATTATTCAACATATCTTGCTGAGAGTCCCAGGGCGAGCGCATATGGCTACTATTGAAAGTGGAAAACACACAAGTCCAGGAGTACTAGGTCGCTCATGACTATAGATTCAAACCAATAACTCGACATT
>SKVS01000153.1 GCA_007129335.1 Spirochaetaceae bacterium | reverse complement strand
TTGCACTTACCGTGGGAATTCTTGCAACTCCAAGGTTGTCACCGAGAAATGCCCGATAATCCCCTAAGGACCAATCACTATTGATAATTATGGCAGCCTTTCCTTCCTTGAATAACCCATCCATGGTGTCGTAGTCAGACTCAGCGGGAATGATTCTGTGGACAAACTCAAGTTCATACAGGAATTGGAGGGTATTGATCATAGCAGGGGTGTTCAAGGTCGGAGTAACCCCATCAGCAGCAAAGACCCTGCCTCCAAATCCCCCAAGCCAGGGAACGAGCCAGAAAGGCTCAACTGCATTGTATACCAGACCCCAGTGACCCGTTGCAGGATTGGTGTTCCGTTTTGCTATATCAATCATTTCATTGGTATTGCTTGGTGCGTTGGGCACCAGGGATTTGTTATACAATAACATGAGGTGATTTCCCGAAGAAATGGGCACCGCATAGGCCTGGCCGTTTACCACAACGGTTTCAACAAACTGATTTCGGGTAAAAAGTCCATCTACAGGCTGAATAAGATCAGCTGCCAAAAATGGACCCGAGTGATCACTCACTGTCCATAGAAGATCTGGAGGACTTCCGGCAAGGGATGCAGTGAGGAAATCCTCCCGCAATGCTTCGGTCTCTTTGTGGACAACCTCAATCTTTATACCAGGATTAGCTGCCATGAAATCCGAGGCTAACTTTTGTACGAACTGGGCAGCCCCTTCTGACTCCCCTTCCTGATGCCAAAGCACTATGGTATCAGATGCAGCAGCACCACCTTGTGCCTGTCCTCCTGCAAATACCGCTGAAGGCAACCCACAAACAGCAATTACGAGTAGCAAGGATAATATCCTTTTCATTTCTACCCCCCTTCAAGATTTATCCATCCCAGGGATGGAACCCTTCTTAACCGGTTTAGTAAACCGGTTTTATCTGCCCATGCTAAAGCCACTGTCTAACTTCGTCAAGCAAAATTTCCAATGTTTATAGACAGAATTCCATCCCCTGGGTACTCTATAACCTACCATTTCCTAGTGAAACCGGAAAATACATGGATAAGGATAAATTAATGGCGCGCGTAAATAATTCACCGGTATCCCGGGGAATAGTCAGAAAGCTAACAATGAGAAAGGGCTTAAATAAACGAATCATCCACCTCTTTCTCTCTTTTCTCGTTAGCTACCTTCTGATTAACCTCTCGCCATTCCTTTGGTCACAAGCCCCGGGCATACAGCCATATATTTCCCTACCCCAAGCAGCCACACCCATGGAGGGCTCTGATTGGCGCTTTCTCCAGGAAGTTCTCCGATTCTCATACAATCTCAGCAGTAATGACTTGCAGGTTCATCAACCAACTACTTTGGAGGAACTTGGCCACCATGTCCTGCCTACCTATACATCCCCGACACCCCAATCCCGAAGCATACCGGTGCTTCTGAACCAGCTGGTGATCATATCATTCGCCGAATCCGGAAATCGAAACCCGATTTACTCCTTAGCACTGCCGAGCACCATTCCCCAAGCTTTCTCCGAGGAAATACAAGAAATAAACGCAAGCACCCCTTTATACCTAGCCCCTACCCTGAACGAGTCATACCTGTTCATGATCAGTGGTGAGGTCAAAGGAATCCTTACCACAGCTATTCATGCATTTGACCTTTTTCACTCGGAGTTCTTCCAAGACTCACGACACACCTTACCAGATGGGACGATGTTCACTGTAGATCCTGTAGGACCCCTGAAATCCCTACACCTATCCGCCGTTAGTAATACTCCAGAACTCATACAACCGATAAACTACGCCATAAGAATGGGCCGCTTTTCCGGTGAGTTTCAGAACCTGTTCAACCAATGGTTTCTATTTGACGAAGAACTTCCGGTCCAATGGAATATGGCATCCCTGTATCCATTAATCGATTAAGGATTAACCGGGTCTTTACCCAGAATTGCTGGGTTGTTCTTGTGATTTCTTACATTTTCTAAAATTAAGTGCTAAACTATATGTATGAGCCACAAAAAAACTATCCAAACCATCGAAGCACTTATTGCTGAAAACAATCGCCTTCAGGCACAGGAATACCAGAAACTGGGTATTGCCTGCCTGAATGAGTTCCCTCCCAATGGAAACACCGAGGACCAATATCCCCTGCTTTTTACACCAACCGTCAAGGGTCTCATGGAAGAAATTTTTCAAAAACTCGAAGAACAGAGAAACACCCGCCAGCGGATTACCGAAATAAGGGAACAGCTTGAACTGTATAGTTCACACCAAAGAGCTATAGGAGAAAAGCAAAAAAACAGAAAGGTTCTGGAAACCGAAATTCAATCCCGCTTTGATGCCATAGGAGAGCAGGGCTTTCAGGCGTATCTCACAAATCCCGACCGCTATTCGGGCTTTTATCCTTTATTCAAAGACCTCCTGGTCCTCCATGAAACACTCCAACGCATTTCACCCCAGGAAACCCAGGAAAGTGATCAAAACGCCTTGCAAAAATTTATGAAAAAAGGTGCAGCCCTGGCAGACCAGATTAAGAAAAGCGGTGCACAAAGGAAAATGAAATCGGAGTACTATCGCCTTGGAAAAGAACTACTCCAATCGGATTTCCTGACTGAGGCCAAAAATCCTAACCTTGTCGAAGCTGCAGCACCTGCACTACTGGCCAAAGAGAAAGAACAGGAATTACAGGATGAAATTCTGGATTTACAAAACCAACTTGGCGAGGTTCAACAGCGCATAGACAAGGCCTCATCGGGTACCGGAGCAACCGGAGAACGGGCCATATCGGCTCTGGATCATACCATGGCAAGTCTTGAAGCGGGTATTACGAGCAAAACCATGTCGCTGGGTACCGAATTAGCCAGAATCCCCCAATCAAAAGAGGTTCCCCCATTCCAGCCCTACCTGGAATGCCTATCAGACCTATCCAGGGAAAACCAGGAACACCTGGACACAATCGAGAAACATAAATCTGCCATCAAAGCGCTTGAAGCACAAACGAGACTGGACCATATAAAGAAAGAGCAGGCCCATGTGAAAAAAGTCATAAAGGATAAAGAAACTGAGCTG
>SKVS01000363.1 GCA_007129335.1 Spirochaetaceae bacterium | reverse complement strand
GGAAGATCTAGGCATGAACTCCCTCTTATCCCAGTTTTATGCATCCTGCCGATGATGTTGTGCATTGCAATTTTAAAGAATTCTGAAATTGCCTCTCCAATCTTTATGGTTTATCAGAACCTGTCTTTACCAGCAATGGATCCGCTTTACCATGATTGCGAAGAACATTTAGTGAATACTCTTTTGGAATTTCTATTGGACTGTGGCTCAGAGTTATTTCCCTGTGATTGGGTCCTGCATCGGTTAGCTCCCCCTGAGTTACCCCGTAAAGAACAAGCTCCCTTTCCTGCCCAGTGATTACCGGAAGACCAGACCAAGAATTGATGTATTTAAAGATCTTCCCCCCCCCTGCTCTGTTCATGATGAACTGCCTGTGAGACTCAAGCCTCTTTTCTTGAATTACCGGTAACTGAGGTATGGTGGCGAGGGTTTGGGCAACCCCAAATTCAGCCACACCACGATCAATTTCCCATCCCATACTATTTCGTCCCAGGGCTGCTGCAGCCTGGGTTGTGGTACCGGTACCCCAAAAGGGATCGATTACCGTGTCCCCGTACACACTGTACATGGAAATGAGACGCACAGGAATTTCCAGGGGATAGGCTGCAGACCTACCCCTGATTTCCTTGGATGTATTCGGGTCTCCTGTTGATGTCCAACTCTGTCTTGCACCGGCAACATCCCAGATGTCGCTGAACCAAGTATTCCGTTCCTCCCAGAAAAAAGCGCTTTCCCTGCGGTTCACCTTGGCTTCCTCAGTCTCGAAGATTCGGTTCCCCCCTTTCCGCAGAACCAGAATATGTTCATGTTCCAGGGTTACATATGCCCCCCCGGGCAACATTCCCGAGCCCATGAACTTATTCGGTGCATTGGTGGGTTTACGCCACAGAATACTTGGCAAAACCTGGAATCCTATCTGCTGAAGCCCAGCAAGAACACGCGTATGATTTGAATACATTCGGAAATGCCCCCCCAGTTTTCTTACAGCATCTCCGATATTCACACACATAATTCCCCCGGGTTTCAACACCCGAAAACACTCCATCCAGACCTCATCCAACATTTGATGCATCAATTGAAATGCCAGGTCAGAATGTTCCTCCTCCATTGCACGTCCAATTTCTGGATTGTGTTGGCTGAAAGGCTTATCCCACATGGCAATCATCGGATATGGCGGGCTTGTTACGACCAACTGTACCGATGAATCGGGAAGACATTCCATGGTGACTGACGAACTAAGATGTACAATATGGTTTGTTTCCCTCATGGGACTTGCCTCCTGCTGAACTAGGGGCAGTATACTAGGAGAAAAAGGATGTGTCTAGTTTTTTCTTTAATTTTCTAGAAAAATTTCTAGATTGGTCTAGAAAGAGACTGATCGGATTTTTTTTACCAACCAAAGCTTTGTCAAGTGGTGCGAATTTTAGCCTAACCTTTTTCTTAGCATGGTTTTTACCGGTAAATGCCTGGATAAGTTATGTTCCGAGTGCCATTTTAATGAGTTTTCTTCGTGCTTGCTGATTCCTTGAGACTTCGATGCCGGATTATTCCGTAGGACTTATCGATATAAAACTCTACCCCGGACATTTGTTTTTCGACAACCGTGCGAAGGGAACACATACGGATTTTTACTCCCGGGAACACCTTGCCTCTAACCCGGAGTACCGCTGAATCATTCACATCGAGCAAGGGTAATTTGTCTACCAGCATCTGGTTTACCCGTTCCTCTTCGATTCCCAGTCTGGAAACCCTTGCGTCGAACTCTTTTTGGGAAATACTGCCATCCTTCAACCGATTAACCAGACTTCTCCGTTCCCGGACTATTTTTTGTTGTTTCTCACTGCATTCGTGAACCTGCCGCTCAATGACAAAATCTAGTCCGAGGATTATTTCTGTAGGAGTTTCAGCATTATTGCCCAGATCAAGAACATCGATAATGTTCAGGGCTTTAATTGTACCCCCAATGATTTTTCCCTTGGGAACATAAATTTCTCCCCGGCACATGACCGAAGAGGCAAAAATGGAACGTTCCACATGAACCGGTCCCAGGCACTCAACCTTACAATGCTCTATGTACCGGGCATTGACGTTCAGTTTAGAGCGAAGCAGGGCGTGCCCCTTACCAATGAGCCCCTCTTTGGCGGTGACCTCGCCTCCAACCATGATCTGATACACATCCAGGGTCTGATGGGCGTACAAGGACCCACCTACCCAGATTTTGAACCTGTCCCTCACCTGGCCCTTAATCTCCAGGTCGCCAGGAAACCGTATATTCCCGTAGTGATAATCCAAGTCTCCCGAAATGACAATTTTGGTATCTATCCAGAATCCCTTGGAGTCATAGGAAAATTTCCCCGAGACCTGGGCAAACAACCTGCCGTCTCGTTCCTGAATACCCGTACCCGGTGCAAAATCTGGTAAGACCATGGTCTGGTAAGGAATCATTTGTCCGGTTACGTCGGTTCCGAATACCCCTTCGATTTCGGGCTTTCGAATTGCCAGTAGCTCATCCTTATTTACAACCAGGTAGGACCGAATTTCCCGATAATCCACCGTCGGTTCTAGAGAAACCAGGGATTCCTCTTGTTTTGACGGCAGCGCTACCGTTTTGGGCTTGTGCTGATTATGAGGAAGGAACTGTTTATCCAGTACGCGAATCCGTGGCGCAAAAAGCCAGGTGCCCGGAACCGCAGGTTTCGGGGGAGTAGCCCGGGCAACTATCCCTTCAGCACTCTTGTTCCCCTTTTCTAGAGAAGTGCACAACTCGGCAATTGCCTTTTCATCGATTCCGTGAACTACTTCGTGCTCCAGTAACACCTTGCGAATGAGTTCGTCCAGGGGAATATCTGGATCTCCGCTTGGTTCCGGAATATTCTTCGGGCTATGAATAGATACAAAAACAGAGTCATTACCTTCCGAGATTTTTACTTGTATATCCATAGTGTCCTTCGAAGTATAGTATCGGAACAACGAACCTGCAAGAATATGGGTTATTTTATGAAAACAAAGGTTTCTAATCTTGTTTTTTCTCATGCCCTGTGCTTTTCTTTGATC
>SKVS01000069.1 GCA_007129335.1 Spirochaetaceae bacterium | reverse complement strand
TGTTCCTGAACAACAGCTTCTTTCCATGCTCGACCATGGAGGAGAAAAGAAAAAAGCCCGGGTTCTTGAGGAACTCCAGCGGATAAAGCGGGTAAAGGTTTACCCTGAAGATTTGAAGGCAATTCAGGACTGGTTCATTGGCAGGCTTCAAGGCAAGAAATCCGAGGGTTTTCGCAGGTATTTCAAGCCGAAAGACCGAACCGACCTGGGGTAATTATCGCCGGAGCCATTTCTAGTAGATCATTCCAAAAATCCAGCCAGCCAGGGTGGAAAGCACTATTACGAGCCCCACAAACACCGTAGTTTTTTTCCACCCCAGTTCCCTGCCAATAACCAGCATTGAAGGCAGCGATAAGGTAGGGCCAGCAAGCATAAGAGAAAGGGCAGGGCCGTTTCCCATGCCAGCACCAACAAGACCCTGAACAATCGGTACCTCGGTCAGGGTTGCGAAGTACATGAAAGCCCCAGCAATTGCTGCGCCAAAGTTAGCAGCCAAGGAGTTTCCTCCAACCAGCGATGCCACCCAGTCGGTGGGAATGAGAGCATCGTAACCCGGTCGGCCAAGGAGGAACCCGGCTACCAGAACCCCGGTAAATAAATAGGGAACAATTTGCAGGGAAAAATCCCGGGTTGCAATGGTCCAGGTTATTAATTCCAACTTGCTGAACCAACGTATGAGTGTAAAAAGCAGAACCAATCCAAAAACAGTACTCACCATAAATTTGTTCTGGTATAAAAAATCCCATGCAGGAGAATTCCCATCAGAGCTTGCCCAGTTCAGGAATACTAAAATTCCTACCATGGAACCCATGTATACAATCATCTGTCCAAGGCTCCGTTCCTCCTTGTCTGGGTTATACCGGAACATCCGTTCATCTGCCAGGCGTTTTTCATCTTCCCTGCGGAACAGGAATTGCATAATGACGCCAATGATTATGGCGAAGACAATAGCGCTGGCCATGCGGGCAAATCCAAACTGCCAACCGAAAATCTTGTAGGACAGGACAATTGCCAGAATGTTAATTGCTGGCCCGGAATACAGGAAAGCCACTGCTGGCCCAAGTCCCGCACCTTTTTTATAAATTCCCTTGAACAGGGGAAGGACTGTACACGAGCAAACCGCAAGAATTGCTCCGGAGACCGAGGCTACAGCGTATGCCAGGGGTTTGGGAGCATTGGGCCCCAGGAACCGAATAACCGACCTTTGGTTCAGGAAAACCGTAATTGCCCCTGCAATGAACATGGCGGGAATGAGGCAGAGAATGACGTGTTCCCGGGCGTAATCCTGTAGCATGAGAAATGCTTCCTGCAGGGCACCGGCAAACCGAGGGCTTTCTACTGGGGCAAAATATGCCGCTGCAAATACAGTGAATGTTACCAGCAAGGCGGAATTTGGGCTAAGGGATTTTTTATCAGCCATGGAAAGTCATTACTCCCAGTGGTTTTGAATCAGTTCTATGACCTGATCTTTGGACAGGAGCTTACCTTCACTCACTAGGTTTCCATTTATGGCCAGAGCAGGGGTGATCATTACGCCAAAGTTCATTATGTCATCCATGTCCTGGACTTTTTCTACATTGTAGGTTTTCCCCAGGTCAGACGATTCAGCAGATATTTCAGACAGCTGTTGCACAGCCTGATGTGCACTGGATTCCAGTGCTCGGCATTTGGGGCAGCCGGTTCCCAAGATTTGTATTTTCATAGTTTCATTATTATGAAACTATGACACAAAACTGTCAAGTAGAATTGTCATAGAGCAAACACAGGCAATTTAAGATGGGCGACCTTGTTCTCCTGGGTTTAGGTAGTTTGCACTACCAATATTCGCCCTGCGTTTGCCCTGAGAATTGACAAAGTTTCCGAACTTTGCAACATTATCCCTATGGATGACCAGAAATACCAGCAAGCCCAGCGAAGGGCGC
Organism: Spirochaetaceae bacterium; assembly: GCA_007129335.1. Classification (GTDB taxonomy): domain Bacteria; phylum Spirochaetota; class Spirochaetia; order DSM-27196; family Salinispiraceae; genus SKVS01. The sequence continues at coordinate 9,592 of SKVS01000069.1, read as the reverse complement.
ATATGTTCAAGGCAATGGCCCACCCCATGAGAATGTACATGCTCGAAATGTTACAAGACCGTCCTTGGTGCGTTTGCGAAATGGCTGACCAGTTGGGAATGGACAAATCGGTTGCATCAAAGCATCTGAGCCAGCTCAAGGAGGCAGGCCTGGTTTCCGATACGAAAACCGGTACCCGGGTAGAATACCGGTTGGCGGTTCCCTGTGTCCTGGATGTTGCTGCCTGTGCAGAATCCTCGGTACTCATGAATCGAAAACGTCTTTTGGGCATTGGGTAATACCTGGTGCCTGGTTTCTCAGCCCATGAACCGACCCTGCCTATTCGGGCGGGTCTTTTCTTTCAGCTTTGACAACCTGAACCCCGTCTTCCAGATAATCAGGAGAACTTGCTGTCTGAGTTTCCTGAACCCGGAACAATCCGAAGGATGCCTTGAGTTGGGAAACAACCTCGTTCAGGGTTCCGGATAGACCAACAATATCCTGAATTGCCCTGACAATTTCTTCGGTGCCGGTTCTTACTTCTTGAATGCCCTGGGTAACCCGGGTGGAAATGTTCTTAATTTCCCCTGCGGATGCAAGCATTTCTCCGGTGCCCTGGCGAATTTCGCTGCTTCCCTGGCGCACATTGTCGGTAATCCCGTTAATTTGTTCGCTTGCTTCAAGGATTTGTTGTCCTCCGGTATTCAGTTCGGCAATTGCATGGTTAATTTCTGAAAAAGCGTTTACTGTGTCGGTAACTTCCTGGGAAATTGAGTCAAAAGCCTGGGCAGTTTTATGAACATTGGAATCGGTTCTGTGTACTGCGTCGGTAATTTCTTTAATGAGCTTGGTAATGAGGGATGAGGATTCAGCAGCGGATTCAGCAAGTTTTCGGATTTCCTCTGCAACAACCGAAAAACCCCGGCCCGCATCGCCAGCGTGGGCTGCCTCAATTGCGGCATTCATGGAAAGAAGATTTGTCTGGCTGGAAATAGCATTTATGGTATTTGCCATTTCTTGAATTGAGTCGATATGTTCTACCACTTCCTTGAAAATGGTAGCCGTTTCTTCAATTTGGTCACGGCCGGTTTGGGCAACGGAGGACAGAGCCTGGGTTGTTTGTTGTTTTGCCTGGGTTATTTGGGCTACGCTGTTCAGGGATGCCATCATTTGAGTAGTTGCCGAGGTGCTCTGGGCAACCATAGTAGCCTGATCGTTTATTTGTCTGTCCATACTTTCAATGTTTGCAGTAATTTCTTCAATTGCTGATGCGGTATGGTTAATGCTTTGGTCGAGTTGCTGGATCTGGGCTGCAATGGTTCCCATGGTTGCGCTGATTTCTTCCACAGCAGAGGAGGTTTCTTCGGTATTGGAACTCAAGGCAAGACGAACCGTGTCTGTCTGGTCAATGACACCCTTTACCTGAATTACTAAATTCCGCAGTTTAAGAAGGAACCCGTTAAATCCCCGGGCTAATTGTCCCATTTCATCCCGGGACAGGATCGAAAGCTCCTTGGTCAGGTCAGCATCTCCTTGAGATAGTTCTTCCATAGCATTGGAAGCTCGGCGGATACTCATGCTGATCTTGGCCCGTATGAAGAGTAACCCGAAGGTAACGCTTGAGATCAACAACACGAGGGTAACCAGAACCGACGTACGAATTGCCTGGGTAAGGCCTGCCAGCATTTCCCGTTCATCCGCTTCGGTAATGAGGTACCAGTTCAGTTCGGGAATCCGGACTGAGTTAACCAGCTTCCTTCCTTCTGAGGGATGTATGAGTTGGCCGGAAAAAGATTGGGAACCCAGAATAGCCTGGTACTCCTGTTCATATCCTGGTAGCTGATTCAGGGTTGCTTCGTTTATGAGGCTCAGATCCTGATGTATTCTAATTACTCCATCCCCATCCACAACAAAATTCCTACCCTCCTGGCCAATGGTTCGGGAAACAATTCGGCTGATGAACTCGCTTATGTCGAGCCCCAGGGAAATATGCCCAAGGAACCGGTTTCCTTCGAGGATCCGGTAATCCACATATGCGGTGTCGGGTGCTGAATCATCCGGGGAAGTGTAGACCGAGACTGCTATAGTTCCTGTTCCGTTTATGAGGAACCGGTACCACGATTCACTTCCCTCCAGATCAATGGGGCTGAATGTTGCCCGGGATTGCCCCCGGTTGAACGAGGCGGTAATAAGCTGATCGGCTACTGAGAAGCTTGAACCCACGCCTCCATAGGTTTCCACAATTGCCTGCATTGTGCGGGATATTACATCTTCCCACCCATCTATAGGATTTCCTAAGGCGTACCATTGACGGACAAAACCGGAATTTCCTAATACAGCCAAGGCCTTTGTTGGTTCAATAATAGTGGTATTCAAATCTGCAATAATTGTAGCAACCTTGGCAGGTATTTCTTCCTGCTCCAGCCGCCCTATGACCTGGTTTCGGGAAAACAGGGTATTAATGAAGGTCAAGGTGAAACTGGTGATGAGTATGAGCATGAAGAGCAGCAGGGCAAGCTTGTTGTAGATTTTCTGATACCAACGCATGAGGTTTCCTCCATGTACCCAAGTATTATAGATTACCCGGGGCAATGCAAACACGGGTCAGAAATTATGCCATAGGAGTTTTCTTCGGTTCGGATGCCCCTGAGGCCTCAATGGGTCATACTTCTGAGCAACTTCGTCCTGCCTTTGCCCTGCATATGCCCCGACTGGGATTTCTAAACCCGGGTCAGTTCTCTTCTGGCGTAACATTTCTCTGCAAACATAGCCATTTCTCCATCCAGGTTCGGGAGCTCCGAGTCCCCAAAGACACCCACCATATAGGGGATGAGCTTTTTCCCGGGATCCGACTCTTTACCCCTTTGGAGGTCGATAAGGGACCTGATTTTTGAGGTAGCAACACATTCCTGCATGCATCCGAAGGGTTCGAGATGGTACACCCCATGGAGGTCCTCGGGATTGTCATTCATAAACATGTAGGAGACCCCGATTGAAATACCCGCTTCGCCCTTTATTCGAATATCGAATATGTTTTTCTTGCGTAACAAATTATAGATTTCTATCGGCCGTTTTTGCTCCCTGTCTTTTAAGTATTCACTGAAGGGTGCCATAAAAGCTTTCTCCACCTTGTGCATATACAAACCTTTCATGAGAGAAAGGAGCCAACTGGAATACCGCCGCTCTTTCAGGAACGCAGCGGTTTGCATTTTGTTATTGTATTCCAGCATATCTGCTGTTAACCGGGGCACAATTTCCAGTTTATGTCCTTCTAATTTTCGAATTGAGTCTTCATTGGATCCCGGATGGCTGCGCACATATATTTCGCCGAACATGCCTACCTTAGGGTATCGAACATTTGATACGGGTATAGCCTGTATCCGTTGGGCTGCCTGGTGCATAAGATTTTTCATGGCCTTGAAATCGGATCCTGAAGCAATAAGGGTTAACAGTTCCTGGTGGATCTGCCCCACCACCCGGTCGGTTTCCCCGGGATTACGTTCATACGGACGGGTGCGTAAACGGGCATTATAGAGGATATCTCCGAAAATCGAGGCTTTTGCCAGTCCTTTCCGGATCTGACCCCGTTCCTTTGCGGGAAGGGGGAGGTTTTCCCAGTCCAAATACGCAGCAGGTTTTACAATGAGGACCTTGTGGAAACCCGATTGTACCAGAAACTGTCGGGTAATAATGTGGTACTGTCCGAGACGGCAGGGTCCTCCTGCCATGGGAATGAACAGAGCAAGTTCCCGGTTTGGATCCATCTCTTCCCTTTGCTTCTGGTGTATCCACGCCATACAGTCACCAAAAAGGATATGCATGGGCAGGCAATTGTTAGTTATAAGGTATTTCCTGCTGTAATAATTGCTTTCGGTAGTCTTGGTAGGCATGACCTCGGCTTGAACTCCCACCGATTGGAATACCGCTGCTACTGCCTGGGAGCTTTCTGTCCCCATGTCGGGAATACCAAGGATACGGTTTTTCAAGCTTTCCTCACCGTACTCGGGTATTTCCAGATCTTTCAGTTCCAATTTCCTGGGTATGTGGTTCTTAACGACTTCGTAGTTTGCCATTGCCCTGGTTCCAAATTGGGCATTGCTGTTGTGTCCGTCGGTTTGGAGGGTGAGGTAGGGTTTATCAGCCTTGTTAAACAGTTCGTTTTCATGGTAGGTCAGCATGGCGTCAGGACCGCAGTTGAAGTTGGTTTCCCGAACCCCGTAGAAGTCCGGGTCCAGTGCGGTCATGATATTATACCGAGCCATTTCCCGGCCCTGGAGCCAGTACATATGGGGAAAAATGGAATCAATGTCCACCTTTGGTTGCTCTAGATAAAAGGCTGGAATGAAGTGCAGCCCATTGGCCACGAACAGGTCATGAACCCGTGAGCTTGCCTTGTCATCAAACAAGGTATATCCCCGGCCAATTCCTATAAACACCTTTTCACCCTTGGACTTGACTTGCTCCACAAGTGTAGCCCCTTCCTGGTAAATGCTCTGGTTAAAGGAATTTTGCCGATCCAGAGCGGTTTGAACTGCCGTGTTAAACCCGTATCGGGTAATCGGTTGGGGGGTAGGAGTATCTTTGAATGCCCGCTTGAAATCTGCCCATAAATCGTCTTCCAGTTTATAAATGTCGTCGTTAAAAAAAATCAGGGGTAACAGAGCGTCCCGGGTTTCAATTTTGACCGCTTCCTTAGCAGAAAATCCTGCTCCCGAAACAAAGGGGCAGGTTTTGGATTGATTCTGGGGAGCCCCACATTCACCCTGACCCAACATATTCACCAGAAACATTTTGTCGATTCCCGGCCGGAGAAATTGTTTTAAAAAGGCTGTATGGCCGTGTTGGAGTTTAGAAGGAAAGCAGGCTTCCGAATGGGAGTTTGCAATTCCCAGATCCGAAATACTATCGTCTGTTTCGGGAGATACTACAACCTTGAAGCCCAGTTCATGAAACAGGGAGGTAAAGAATACACCCCGCTGATTCAGGAAATGGAGGGTTCGGGGAATGAGGATTCTTGGCTGATCGTGCTGTTGAGTATCATTTGGCAAGATGGAGTATTTCGCTAATTCGGCGTTCGGCCTTTTCTTATACCGGGTCACGTAATCCGGTGCGGGTTTGGCAAGACTGGCAGTATTTCCCTTGGGGCACAGCCCTCCCGAGAATATTTGACTTGTACCTAATTGATACACCTGGAGTTTGCAATCTCTTACACCGCAGGTGTCTTTCCTTATGGTTGAGCAGTCTTCAACGGTTTTTTGAAAATGAACATGGGCAATTTCGAATCCCCTGAATCGGGGTTGGGGAATAAGGCCTTGTTTTTTCACGCTTTGTACTTCATGGTATGCAACCAAAGCAGCTCCCAATGCCCCAAATAGTTGGCGGTGGGGAAATCCATGAACCTCCATTCCTGTATGAAGGGCCAAGGCAGCAAGGCAGGCTACGTTTTTAAAAGGTCCTCCCTGGGCAGATGCAAAGCTGCCGAAGGTTTCGCTGCCCACAAATTTATTCGCATACCCTCCCATGAATCCGTAGGCAATGGCAGCTGCAATTTCCTCCCTGGGAAAATTCAGGGATAGGAGCTTCAGTACTCCTGCTTCGGTAAAAATAGCACACATTTCGTCGGTAACGGGGGTACGTTTTGCCCCAAGAGCTTGTTCCTGAAAGCTCTGGAAGGAGAATCCCAGCATGTCCAGCATGTTTTTCATGGACTGCCCTGTACCCGCCATGCACGAGAGATTCATTTTAGCTTTCTTCACCGTTCCGTCCTGGTTGAAGACGGTAAATTTTGCATCCTGCCCACCGCATTCAAAAATGGTGTCCACCCGGGAGTTAAAATGCTTCACTCCCCTGGCATGGCAGGTGATTTCATCTTTTACCAAATCCACTCCTCCATCGGGCAGAGAGAAATCGGTGAATAACCGGTGGTAAAACTGGCCCGAAGATCCGGTATAGGCAATTCCCTGAAGCTGGAGTTTATCCCCCAGATGCTGACCAATTTCGGCAAAAATGTTTTGGGCCATTTCAAGGGGTTTTCCGTCGGTATCTCGACAAATTTCTGCAATAATTTCCAGGGAGTCAGCATGGGCAATAATGGCCTTGGTGGTGGTTGATCCCCCGTCTATTCCCAGTACTACAGGTATTGGTTCGTTCACATGGTGAAATATGGATAGACCGCCCGGGGTCTGGGTAATTCTTTCGGTTTCCGGATAGTTTTTTACCCGATGCAGGGCTGATGAAAGAGGCGGGGCAAAGGTTATTTCCTGTTTTCCCGCTTCCCTGATAGTTCGCAGGTTATGGGTTGAAAAGCTGGATTCTATTCCCAGTTCCCAGACCTTCAGGGCTGCTCCTGCAGCTGCAATTTTCTCCCCGTTTTCCGGCCGGGTCAGGGAAATGCCCAATTCCTTGCTGAATAATTGGGGCAGCAAGCTATTGAGAAAGACCCCTCCGGTTGCTATGGCTCTTTTTTGAGGTTGGATTGACCGGGTTCCCAGAACATCGCTTTTATAATTTCTTGCAATACGTATGTACATACCCATAAGAATGTTTTTTATTTGCTCACCGGAATTCTGCATATGGATCATGTCTGAGTGGATAATAACCCCGCACCGGCCTCCTACATTGAGATTTTTATCGGCCAGGGATACGGTCTCCCTTGCAAGATCTTGGATTGCCCTGTCCTGATTCTGCAGGGCTTGTCGATTTCGTTTGGTCAATGCAAATTGGCTCGGCCCATCGGTTGCAGAGTTCGGATCTTCGAGCCGCAGGGGTACCGATTCACAAAAGAAGCGCCTGAGCTGTTTGTTTATGAGGATACCGCTGCCGCCGCCGCATTTTGTACCCGTTCCATGGTCGGATATAAAGGCTTTTTCCCCTGTGGATCCTAAAGCTGGGGTAATACCGGATTGTACATCCGGCCGAACAATTTCCCGGTCAAAAAAATACGGGTCCCGTGCTCCAATATGGATAATGTATTCACCTTCTGGAGCAATGACTTGGGCGCCTAAGGGAATGGTAATTGTGTCGTAAAAATAGGGGTTACCGGTCATGTCTGCTATGAGTTTTCCCCCAGTTCCGGTGAATCCATACGCTTTTATGAATTGGGTTCCACAGGCCTCGAGAATGGTTTCGTGGCATTCTTTCAGTGCATCCAATGGATTTCCGTAATGAGTTAGGGATTGGGGTGCGTAGACCATTTGGGCTTGGTCGTCCAGTACTACGGCGTGAATACTTTCTGATCCAATATCGTAGCCGACATACAGGGCTTTTTCGGTGTCGTGGTTTTTGGTTTTCATGGTACTTTAATTATTGTTTTTCTTCCTGGAAAAAGCAAAACTATAGGGATACAGGGGGAATAATGAAGTGTGGACTGGGACTTTTCTTGTTTACTATGGCGTTAGGGATATTTGGGAACATACCTGAGCTGGTGCAGAAGGAAATGATACTGTTAGCTGGTATGCCAAGTTTTAATCTGTCCCCTCCGGGATGGAATGTGGATGAAATACGCCAAGAAGTGTATGCCCTGAACCCCAGTGATACCCTTGAACTGCGGTTTTTCATTCCCTGGCCTGAAGGCTCGCCTAGGGAGGAGGATCTCCGACATCGGTATTTACACCTTGCCCTATTACGCATTAGTGGAATGGGAGGTTTGAAGTATCCTCCAACATCCCGCAAAGCAGGGGAAATTCTCTATCAGGATGTACATTTGGTAGCTTCTCCTTCGGACCTCCGGCCACTCCCTGATCCCCGGCCGGAACACATACACGGTGAAATGGAGCTTTATGCCCGGACAGTGAATGATGAGGGGAATGAAGTGGTAATGAGGATCATTGCATCCAAAGGTGAGAGGATTGGCCTGAAATTACAGAACCACACCCCCCTGAGATTTCTCTTTGTTACCATCGTGGGCGAGGGAAACCTGTCGTTCTTCCTGAGGGTTTCGGTAGAACCTGAAGGGGCCTTAATCTACGGTGTCGGGGCGATCCGGACATTCAGGCTTGGACTGTTGAGGCCGGCTGTTCAAAGACGACTGCAAGATGCAACCGAGGCTATACTTACCTGGATTGTCGATAGCATGGAAAAGGAGGCGGAAGAATGGATTGGAAAGGATTATTGATGCTGGCCGGTACGGTAGCCTGCACCGCTACCGGACAGGTTCTTATGAAAAAGGGGGTTACCCTGGCTGGAACCTTGACCCTGGGGTCTGCAATAAGTACCCCCCAAATTCTTTTAGGGGGTATGTGCTATATTCTGGGATTTATTATTTGGCTCAATGTATTGCAAGTAATGGATTTGAGCATTGCTTATCCAGCCTCCAGTTTTGTCTATGTCCTTGTTATTCTCTTATCAGCAGTATTTTTGGGCGAACCAATTACCCTGTTAAAAATTGTGGGAATGGCGTGTATTTGCACAGGAGTCATATTTATTGGGTTTGCCTAGATGACTCTGAGCTGGAACCCATGGTACAAAGTTGTTTGTCTTTGGGAACCAGTTTTTCCATAGCCCTTGCAATAATAATAATTCCGAAAACACTCGCACCAAGTCTGGTCAGGGCGAACCGTGGACCTAAGGAAGCAATTTCAAACAGCACCATAGGAATTTTGGTGGTTGACCAGGCTCCAAGAAAAATCATGACATTCCGGTAGCTGCTGCCCTTTGCCATAAGCACTGCAGCAATAGGAAATGCACCGTACAGAGGCCCGGCAGCTGCAGAACCTAACAAGAAAGCCAGAACACCTCCCTTTAATCCCGCCTGATGGCCCATATGGCGAATGAGAACTTCCCGGGGAACCCAGGCATCCAACAGCCCCAAAAGCAGAAAGATCGGGGGAAGAACGGTGAGCATAGTGGTGCCCTGGTTGAGAAAGCTGGTAAGGGCCATTTCTGACCGATGGGGAATCAGGGAAAGAAACAACCCAAACCCTGCAACCATGAGTACCGGAATACTGTACCGTTTTCCAACAGATATGTAACTGAAAGACTTCTTCATAATCCCACCACCCAGCCAACCACGAGGGCTGCAACCAGGGAAAAACCAAAGGCAAGAATATTCCGGTACAGCGCGGTTGTCCGACCAAAGTACGCTTGTTCCATAGGGAAGGTAAGAATCCCCACCATCATGAGGGTCGAGACAAAAGCTGCAATCGGCAGTACCCCTGCTCCCTGGGCCATAAGCTCGGCAGCAGCCGGAAAAGCCACAAACCCGGGTATCAGAGTGACCGAACCGACCAAGGCAGCGCCAAAAAATCCCACAATACCCGAATCCCGACCAATGAGACGGGAAATGACACCCGAGTCAAAAAGGGAGAGAATGGTAGACACCAGAACCAGGACAACAACCAGTTGTGGTAGAATTCCTTCAATACTCTTTCCAGCCTTCTTCAGGGCTGCCCGAGTCTTTGCCCTGTCTTTGAAGAAGGAAATGGTGAATAACACAATAACCAAAGCGTATAAGAAAATCGTTTCCATACTTTTGCTCCTGTTATGAAATGGATTAAATAATATCAGTGCCAAACCTGCGGGTATAAAAAGATGGAACCATGGTAACCAACAGAAGCACTGCAGAACCAATCAGAATTGGACCAAAGCCAACATCCTGGTCTAAAAGCCAACCATA
>SKVS01000314.1 GCA_007129335.1 Spirochaetaceae bacterium | reverse complement strand
GCCAATTTCTGCAATGATCTGAGGGGCAATAAATGGATTGGCCATGGTTAAACCCGGGGGCTTATTTTATCAAAGCCAACGTAGGGTCTGAGTTTTTCTGGTATAACCACAGTACCGTCGGCCAACTGAAAGTTTTCCAGAATGGAAATAATACCCCGGGAGACAGCAATTGCTGTACCGTTGAGCATATGGACGTATCCCTTTCCCTGTTTGCCTTTATATCGAACCCCTAAACGGCGAGCTTGGTAGTCAGTGCAGTTTGAAGTGCTGGTAACCTCGCCCCAATCTCCCGCATCTGTCCGCCCTGGCATCCAGGCTTCCAGATCGTACTTGCGGAACGCTGGGGCTCCCAAATCACCGGTACAGGTATCTACAACCCGGAAGGGTATTTCAAGATTTTTAAAGATTTCTTCTTCCACTTCCCTGAGTTGCTCGTGGATTTCCTGACTTGACTCAGGTGTCGCGTAGACGAACATTTCCACCTTGGTGAACTGGTGAACCCGGTAGAGTCCCTTGGAAAACTGTCCAGCCGCACCTGCTTCCCTCCGGAAGCAATGGGAAACCCCGGCGTACATAATGGGCAGATCTTCTTCATTCAGGGTCTGGTTCATATGGTAACCCCCAAGGGTAATTTCCGCAGTACCAACCAAGGCTGTGCCTGTTCCTTCCAGGGTGTAAATGTTACTTTCAGCACCCCGGGGATTGAAACCTATACCTTCCAGCACTTCTTCCTTTGCAATATCCGGAGTTATTACAGGAATGAATCCTTTTTTTTGCAATATATCCAGGGCATATCGTACTAAACCTAGTTCCAGGTATACGCCTTCGTTTTTCAGGTAGTAAAATTTGGGCCCGGTTACTACCGTGGCACTGTCAAAATCTATAATATCCAGGAGCCTACCCAGTTCCACGTGGTCACGGGGCTGGAAATCAAACTTTCTCGGTTCTCCGATACGTTTAATTTCAAGGTTATCCTTATCTTCCTTGCCTATAGGTGCATCGGGATGGGCCATGTTGGGAATTTTCATCAGCGCAGTGGAAAGCTGTTGTTCAACCGAGAGAAGCTCTTCCTCAAGGGTTGGAAGCTGATCTTTTATTGCCTTGCCTTCTGCAATCAATACCTGTCGGGCTTCTCCGTCCATTGGACCTTTCATCTTTTGGGCATTCACGTTTCGTTGCTGTCGCAGGTCATCAATATCCTGAATCAGCTTACTGCGGGAATCGGCAAGGCTGAGAACCTTGTGGGGATCGGCTACCATACCACGGTTTTCAATGTTTTTTTCTACTGCTGCGAGATTATCGCGGATGAATTTGATGTCTACCATAGGGGCATATTACCCTAAACTCTAAGGGACAGGCAACGGTCACAGGCAGGGCTATCGCATATGAAAATGAAAGTTACTGAGAGACTATAGATTCAAACCAATAACTCGACTATTGTCGAGTTATTGGTTTGAATCTATAGTCATGAGCAACCTAGTTCACCTGGGTTTACGTGTTTTCCACTTTCAATAGTAGCCCTGCGTTAGCCCTGCGGGTATCCGTACAATCAACCCCGGGGAATGTTAAGAATGATATGCCCGGAAAACCGAATCGACAAATTCATGAGCAGCGAAGGTTATTCCTTTGTTCGCCGGGTAAGAAACATAAATTTTTCTCCATAAATTTAACCCATTCACATGAATTGCCCTGAGCAGTCCTGACCGAACCTCGGTTTTTACAACCGATTCGCACATAATGGAAACTCCAAGATCGTTCATAATAAGACGTTTAATTGCTTCGGAGCTCGATATTTCCAAATGCAGCTGGTATCCCACACCTAGCTCGAGCAGCCTTTCTTCGACCGCTACCCGGGTAAGAATACGGCTGGGAGGAAGAATAAGCTTCTCACCAGTGAGCTGCCTGGGTTCAATAGCATGGCTTTCAACCAGGGGATGGTTGTTGCTTATGACGAATACCAGGGGATCATCGAAGAGTTCCGCTTCTATAAAATGTTTTTCGTTGGGAGTAGGTCCGGATCTTCCAATGATGCCCACATCGACTTCGTTGTCCATCATCATCCGTTCGAGCTGAAAGGCACTGGCTATAGAAATGGATACAGAATACTGGGGAAAATCCTGGGCAAATTTGGCAACAAGCTCGGGAAGGATGTACACCCCAGGCATGGCACTTGCACCGATTCGAATAAAATGTTTTTCCTCTTCGGTAACTTTTTTAACCGTCTCCCGGGATTCCTCGAACAAGCCAAGAAGTTTTTGGGCCATAGGAAGAAGCTGATGCCCTGCTTCGGTTAAATCAATCCGGTTTCCATTTCGGTTAAAGAGTTCAACCCCGTATTCATTTTCCAGTGCCCGTATTTGTGTACTGATGGCAGGCTGGGTATAGGATAGTTTTTCAGCTGCTTTGCTTATGCTTTGCAAACGGGCAACAGTGCAAAAAGCCCTCAATTTTACCGTATCCACAACCCCTCCTCCCATGAGCTCACCCGTAAAGGATGTCCGCGATAAAGATTATTGAAATCATTTATCGTTTAGTATAACAAATTTTTATACTAGATACTAATGGGTTGGATAGGTTCAGTCAAGAAAGGAGTAAATATAATCCTGCCAGCGTATAAAAAAGGGGTTGCACGTAAAGCAGTATACGTGCAACCCCAAAGCATACCCACAGTCGAATAAAGGAGGATCAATCCCTACAGACTGGTAAAGAAATCATTCATAACAGGTTGAAGCTTCTTTCTTGAATACCCAAGATTAGCCTGGGCATACAAGGCGGTTGCTCCATCCACCGAGCCTTCAAGTTTTGTCAGGCCCAAATCGCTGGCTTCCAGGAATCCAAGTAACTTGGTTCGTAAAGCATCATCCTGACAGTACACCACCAGTTCTCTGGTAAATTGAGGATCGGTATAAGCATTCATGGCTATGAGCACATCGAGTTTTCGGGCTTTCGCGTAGTCTCCCAGAGAAGAAGAAAGAGCAGAATCTTTTTTTAACCAGTCGGCAACCGAAAGGAGAACCGATGAAAAACCTACATTCTTCTGACCCAGCATCCACTCTTTG
>SKVS01000073.1 GCA_007129335.1 Spirochaetaceae bacterium | reverse complement strand
GCATTGCGCCCGAAAACTGTAGTATCGTGGCGGCAAACCCTACCCTGATTCAATTGTTCGATTTCTGAACGTTTTACCAGATATCCGGTTATGCGTACCACATCAGAGTCGGCACCGTAAGCGCTGAAATACCGTATACCCTGGGAAAACCCACCCTTGATAATATCAAGGATATAGTCCGGATTCGCAGCAATGGTTGGATCAAAGGCGAATACATCCCCAATTCCCGATGGAAAATACCGATGAAAAGGGGCAGACTGAATCAGATGTTCGGGTAACTCCGGCTCCCTTCCAATAGGAATACGACAACCAGGACTCACACCCCCGTCAACATCGATACCTACCTGAGCGTGAAGAAGGTAACGTCCACCGGCAAAGGAGCAATGAGGTGCCTTGTGGGAACCAACCAGCCGATCAATTACCTGAATAATTTCCAGACCCAGCTTATCTGCCTCAGGATCGGTTCCAAACTGTCCCTGCCCCAAGAGGTCAACCGCTTCAGCCAGGCCTACAATTCCAAACATCCCCGTAAAGAGTTCCTTCTTGATTAATCCCTCATCATAAAGAAATGACGACTGGAAAAAGTGCGATTTGGTCACCACATAATCCACCCGCATGTCCATATACTCCAGCTGTTGCTGAACAGCATGGGGTAATCCCCGATGCCAAAAATCCTCAAGATCCACGCAGTCTTCAGCCAGTTTTTTCAGGTTCAACCGGACCAGGGTATAGCTCCCCCCTCCTACAGGAAGACCATTGTAACAACTGGCAATACAGTAATCCTGGGCACCCATTCCCTGGAATTCTTCAAGAAACAGATCATGGTTGGCAAAGCTTGGTTTTGCTGTTTTGAGACTGGTCAATACTCCCAGTCTCGCAAGATGATCGGGCGTTTTGTCCGGAGAATACCGAATTGTCAAATTTGGTACGGGATTCTGCTGTTTGGCAGTGCTCTCCAGAATGAGTCTGGCCACTTCAGAGCCACCAGGTCCCGGTCCAATATTGGCGTGACAAAAAGAATCCTGAAGAGTCCGGTCAATCTGGAAAAGGAACATATCAATAGCCCGGGCAGCCTGATCCCGATTTGTCACATAAGGCTCGAGCAGGGCGTCAAGATGTCCCAGGAATACCGGGTAGGATGTTATGGATGGCACGTGGTGATAGAGAATGAAAAGATTCGTTACGGCATCCCATATATCCTGGGGTTGTGGAAGGTCCAAAAACGTACAGCCACCACCTAGGGCGGTTGCGTAGTCAGGAGCAATATACCGGGGTCTATAGGGTGCAGGGCCTTCGAATAAATCACAAATTATACCCTTATCCCTGAGTTCCTGAATCTTTCCAGTAATGGGGAGAACCCCCAATTGGGATTCAGCCAACCGGGCAAGCCCAGCAACCTTTTGATGATAGGTTAGACCCTTGTCGGTTACTGTTTGTTCAATCAGCTGTTCGTTCGTTTTACGATTCATGACACTGTTCCTTCCTGACCGTAACCGGTTCAGAGTTTAAAGAATGGTACAGCCACTCCGTATGAAATCCAATAAGCGGGAATCCTTTTCACCAATGGGTTTCGAAAACAGGTAACCTTGCCCCATTCCCCCAATATTTTCCCGCAACCACGTCAGTTGCTCCAAAGTTTCAATTCCCTCAGATATAATTTCCAGCCCCAGAGTTGTGCCCATTGCAGCTATACTCTGAATTATTGAGGCATTTTGTTGATTATCGAATGAGGTATGAATAAACGATTTATCTATTTTTATTGAATCCAGGGGGAGTTTTACCAAATAGTTCAGGGATGAGTACCCCGTTCCAAAATCATCCAGGGAAATATAAATACCCAGGGATCGGAGCCTTTCCATGCGGGCAATACTATCTTCAACCCGTTTAATTACCGTACGTTCGGTTAATTCCAAATGGAGTCTTTCAGCAGGCAGTTTGGTCTGGTTCAATACCTGTTCCACAAATTCAACAAAGTTTGGCTGTTCAAACTGTTTTGCCCCAATATTAACCGATACACTTACCGGTGCAATATCCTGCCACGAAGCGCAGACCTGACAGGCATGGAGCAGAACCCAGGACCCCAATTCAATAATAAGAGATGATTCTTCAGCTCCCTGAATAAAATCATCTGGCCTGACCAAACCTTTATCCGGGTGCTGCCACCGGGTCAGAACCTCAAAAGAGGTAATACCCCCCGTATCCAAATTCACAATTGGCTGAAACTCCAGGAAAAACTGTTCTTCCCCCAAAGCTTTGGGTAATTCCTGCTGCAGTTCCTGAATGTATCTATTGTGTTCATGAACCCGAGGTTCATATATCTTTATTTTTGTTGCAGTGTCGATTTTAGCCGAACTGGAGGCCACATTCACCGCCAGCATTAATTCGGCCGAGGACCTCCCATGATCGGGGAACCGGGCAATTCCTGCATCATAATCGAAACGAAGGATCGTAGTTGTCCTGTTATCCATGGGAATAGGATACTCAATGGAAAGATGGGAAACCACGTATTCCACCTCCCGTACGGCCTGCTCCAGGGACATGGGAATCTGTGACAGGAAGAAAAATCCATTTCCGTTTCCCCGGTATACATTGAATACCCCATTGCCCCCATCCAGATGCCTCTGGCACACCTTTCTCAGAATAATTTCCCCTGCAGATAATCCTAGGTACTCCCTAATAGTTCGGAAATTTTCTATTTCCAGATATACCAGAATGGTTCCGCGGGTAATTGTTCCAGCATTTATTCCCGAATCCAGTGAATGAATAAGAACCTGCTCATTGGGTAAACCAGTAACTGGGTCGTAATAGGTAAGCTGACGCATCCTTTTCATCATGGTGTTAAAACTTTGAAGAGCCGAGCCAATTTCGTCTTTCGGAAAACGGGTTGCCCGAATGGTCAGATCCCCATCTGCAGCATTCCGAAAAAGGTTTTCCAGTTCTACTATAGGCCTGGCAATCCTGTGAGCAAGAAATCTGGAACCCATGAGACTCAACACAAGAATAAATGCCGTTCCAAACCAGAAATAGTATTGAAATTGCTGGATACCCTTTAGTACCTCT
>SKVS01000010.1 GCA_007129335.1 Spirochaetaceae bacterium | reverse complement strand
GCGGTTATAGAAACGGGGACTTCATTAATCTCGATGTGCCTGATACTCGTTTTATGCTGGATATTGGCGCTGGCGGTGCTGCGGTGGTGCTGCGAAAAGGCTATTCCAAAAACATCCTTCTGGAAAGCAGCTTCAAAGGCGATGGGTCTTTTTCCAAGGATTGCATTGTGCCAGTATTCGGTACAAAGAAATGGCCACCACAACAGACAGATGTAAAACAAATCCATTTCGAAGTCACTGACTCTGAAGGGTTTAAGCAAAAATTGGGTGAACGCACCCTGCCGAATTTCTACCATGTTGTACGGGAAAGTCTTGCAGACAGTGGTTTGAGTCAAAAAGACATTGATTATCTGGCAATTCTTCATTTTAAAAAATCAGCCCACGACACAATACTCCAGGAATTAGGTCTTTCTGATGAGAAAACGACCTACCTCGATGAGTACGGTCACATTGGCCAGAATGATCAAATTCTGTCGATTGAACTTGGTTTGCAAGCGGGAAAAATCAAGGCAGGTGACCATATTGTTCTTGTTGGTGCAGGTCTCGGATTTGTATGGGCATCCACAGTTGTACGCTGGGGCTAAGTAAAGCTGCTAAAAAATGACTGGTACTCCTTTCCCGGATTAACGGGGCGTTCACAGATTTACGGGGTACCAGCATCTTCTGTAAGCACCGGATTCACTCCGGTTCTACAAAGGATGGCAAACTTATTTCCTGACGATTTTTTAAAGCAATCCGGGCCTTATCGGTAAGGCGTAAACCCGAGAAATGTTCATCCCGCTCCACATATCCTTCAAATTCCAGTGCCTGGGATAGATTGGTCCACCACTGTCTTGACCTGTCTATTCCAATGCCGTAGGTGGTCAGGCTTGTAAAGCCCTTCTCTCGGACAACCTGAGAACGGGATCCTAACAATACATTGACAACCATTGAGGTTCCGAATCTCTGACCTGTCCGATAAACACAACTGAGAAACTTTTGAGCCTCTATCGTTCTATTAACAGTTTTATTCCTTGATTGCTTTTCCTGAGTTCTGGAAACCCCGTTCTTTTTCTTTACAGGCTCTTTTTGGTCTTCATCTGTGACGCATACGTCACAGCCTGTACAGTTCAAGTCTCCGGTTTTTTGACCGAAATGATTCAGGAGTGCAGCCCTCCTGCAGGTTTGCCCATCGGCCCAGTCAACAACCTTATACAGCTCCTTCATTCCCTGGGAATCAGTTAAATCCATAATTTGTTTTAAGCGGAAAACATCGCTGTAGGAATACAGTAAATAACCTGCAGCCGGTTCACCATCTCTCCCTGCCCTACCTACCTCCTGATAGTAGTTTTCCAGGGTTTTTGGAAGATCAGCATGGATAACAAAGCGTACATCAGGCTTATTGATTCCCATTCCAAATGCAATCGTCGCCACAACTATGGTACCTTGTTTCTCTAAAAAGAGTTTCTGATTCTTTTTGCGTAATTTGTCGGCCAGACCAGCGTGGTAAACCATTGCCTGGAGTTTTTTACTCTGAAGAAAAACAGCCAGTTCTTCGGTTCGTTTTCTGGTCATGCAATAAATTATTCCCGATTGATCCTTGTGTTTTCTGCACAGGGTGTAGACCTGGTTTTTCCACCCACCCTGAGAAGCAGTAGACCTTGGCAGTACGGAAAAATGAATATTCGGCCGGTCAAAATCAGCCACATACCGTAAACCCTTTTCCATTCCCAGGGTACGCATAATGTCCCTCTGCACTCCCGGAGTAGCGGTAGCGGTCAGGGCTAAACAGGGAACAGAAGGGAATTTGGTACGCAGAGACCGGATCTCCCGATATTCCGGCCGAAAATCGTGTCCCCACTGGGATATACAGTGGGCCTCATCCACAGCAATAAATTGAAGAGGTAGTTCTGAAAGAAAATCCCTGAGCCAGGGGGAGGCCAGAGTCTCAGGTGCGGCATACAGCAAGCGAATTACCCCTTTACGCAGATCCGAAAGGGTCGACTTGTACTCCTTTTGATTAATGGTACTGTTCAGGGTAGCTGACGGAATTCCCAACTTTTCCAGCCAGGACAACTGATCCGCCATTAGGGATATGAGAGGCGATATGACCAAGGTGAGCCCCGGTCGGCATAATCCAGGAATTTGGTAACAAAGGCTTTTCCCCCCTCCTGTAGGAAGAACCGCCAGACAGTCTTTTCCCGACAAAAGGGTTTCTATTACTTCCCGCTGAAAGGGTCTATAGCTCTCCAGACCAAAAATCTTGTGTAGAACATCCTCGTGGTTGTGGATACCCGGGCCGAGTACATCCATGAAACCTAATCCTTCTTTTTCAGCTTGAATTCATTGGTCATGTGAAAGGTTATTTCCGGTGTTTCCCGAATAAGATAATTGAGTTGCCATTCGTTTTCCGCAAAGTATACCGGTTCCTCATCCTTGTCGAAGGCAATTTGACTTTCTCTGAAACGAATAAAATGATCGAGGGCCTGTTTGTTATCGCTGGTTATCCAGCATGCTCGGGAATACGGCAGGGAGTCGAACCGACAGCTGGCTCCGTATTCGTGGGATAATCGATACTGTATTACATCGAACTGCAGGGTTCCGACGGTCCCTACAATCTTTCTTCTACCCAACTCCTTTATAA
Source organism: Spirochaetaceae bacterium (assembly GCA_007129335.1). GTDB lineage: Bacteria > Spirochaetota > Spirochaetia > DSM-27196 > Salinispiraceae > SKVS01. The sequence continues at coordinate 442 of SKVS01000010.1, read as the reverse complement.
ATAATTGGGCCAATCCTTCTTCGGTAAGTTGCCGAATTCCTTTGTCCAGTTGCTTTGATTTCAGAGGATCGAGGTTGGTCAGTTCCCGAAACACTTCCGGGGCAAAGCTGGGTATACCTTGGTACATGAATGACTCCCCCTCGGTAAGAGTATCCCCAATTTTCAGGTCTCCCTTATCAAAGAGTCCTACCACATCCCCGGGATAAGCCAGATCCACCACTTCCTTTCGGGCTGCCATGAAACTATAAGGATTGGTAAACCTGACTGACTTTCCCAGACGAACGTGATGGAGCATTTTATTCCGTTCAAAGGTTCCGCTGCAAACCCGCAAAAAAGCAATGCGGTCCCGATGTCGGGGATCCAGGTTTGCATGTATTTTGAAAATAAACCCGCTAAACTGCGGCTCTTCTGCGTGAACCTCCCGGGTATCGGTCTTTCTGGG
>SKVS01000078.1 GCA_007129335.1 Spirochaetaceae bacterium | reverse complement strand
TAAAAAACACCCCCAGGATGAACCGGCAGCCCAGGTGGCTTGTTCACAATGCACCAGTCTTCTGTTTCCCTGAGCACATCAAAATCCAGGGAAACCTGAGGTTCGGGCACCTCCTCTCGGTAGGTTACCAATAAATCCCCGGAATTGAGCCGGGAATCGCAGTGAGCTTGCTGATGATTTAAATGGACCCGACCATTCTCGATTGCCATGATCCATTGAGACCTGGTTCTGGAAGGAAACCGGTTAGACATCCAGTCAATAAGAGGTAAATCGGTTTGTTCCTGAATGATACAGCTCATGGGGCGGGAATAGGTACTCACCGGTGTACTATATCGGAAAAATCGAAAAATTTCTACCACAGGGATACAACAATGTCCGGTCTTCGTTGTATCTTTACCAGTACAAGACCATGAAGAAGATCTATGGAATACTAACTACCTTGGCTACACTCCTGGGTATTGCCCTGCTCTATTTTAATCCCACTGCTTTTTCCGGCCCGTGGATCTTCCCCTGGCTGGTCCTGTCCTACTATGTGACCCAGCTTGGGTGTACCGCCCTCCTGATGAAATCCGATATTTTTACCACAAGCCCTCTGGACAGTATCCGGGAACGCATAACCCAGCCCCATCTGGGCTGGAAATCCCGACGGTTCTCCATGACAACCCCGCCCGGACACACCGGAACCGGTCATGAATCTCTGTGGACCAGCAATCACAAACCTTCCTTGAGGCTTCGATTAGGTACCCGACTAAAACTCCGCTCCCCCAACGATTTTCTGGAAAATCTCCTGGTTGCCAATCTCCTGGTTTTCTTTTTCAGCTGGATCATTGAAACTGGGGATACGAACGGTCTTTACGGGTTTCTTCTTTCGACCATTCGGTTTGGTCCCCTGTTTCTCCTCAATGGCTTTGCCTACCTGACCTATCGGATTACCCCGGGAATCCTGCCGAGGCTGTGGAAACACCGAAAATTATACGACCTTTCCTATCCCAGACCCAAAGGAGTTCTTTCCTTAGCACTGTACAAGGTCTTTAGGGGGGTAACCTGGTTTTTCCGTCTCATCATTCGGGTACTTCAGCTTCCCCGGCCAGACCATACCCGAATAGAAAGTTGGCTGGTGCGGATAAGCCGCTCGTATTCTCTTGAAATTACCGGATTAAGAACAACCTGGCTATTTGTATGCAGCTACCGGCTGCCCCTGACCATACTTTCTGCGGTACTGGTATATCTGGCCTTCCCTAATTGGTTAGTGATTCACGGCATAGGCATACTGGGGTGGTTTGCCCTCATACCTCTGTTCCTGGTGTTGAAAACCAGCTCCTTCACCCAAACCCTGTACTACCTTACGGTTTTTGGCTTGTTCCAGGCGATATTTCTCTTTCATTGGCAAGGTTTTCAGGATCCGGGAATTTTAGCCCGACACGTCTTATTCACCACTGGGATCTTCTTTGCCTATGGGCTTGTCTTGGGAACCATACGGAATATAGTGTTCACCCCAGCAATTCTGGGGCGGTTCGACTGGCTCCTGTGGCCCCTATCCTGGACAATGTTCGATTATCTGAAAAGCTTGTCATCATCCCAGGTAACCTGGGCTTTTCTCGGAGAAACGCAATACGAATTTCACCATATAGTACAATTGGCAGAACTATCTGGAATGTGGGGAATTGGATTTCTCGTCATGCTTTCCAGCTCTGTCCTTGCTCACATATTCCTGCCCTACCCAACCAGGAAAACACCCTGGAATAATGTGGATTCCAAATATTCCAGCATGAACAGCCTGTACCTATTGGCTATTCCAACCATTCTCATTCTTCTTGCTCTCATTTTCGGACAGACCTCTTTAGACAGAAACAGCAAAGCCTATACAGAATTGACCCAGTTCGATATTCCCCTGGGTAATACCGCTATAATCCTTTCCTGGAATGACCTTGCCGATTCTTACCGAGTACGTTCGGTACTCCGGGATATTTCCGATTCCCAATTTGCTATAGTTCATATTCCCCACAGGGTAGACTCATTTCATGCCAGGTTTGGAAGAATACCCCTGGTCTTCCGTTCGGTAGAAAACCGCATTCCTTTTATTCTCAGTTATGAAACCCCGGAAATAGATTATATTTCTGCTCTAGGTCAGCCAACAACCGGACTCCACCTCCACGATATGCAATGGACCAGCATGATCTACCAGAAGCAGGGTAACAATTTCATTTTCTTTACAGCCTTTATGTTCTTCGCAACCCTTTTCTATGCCCTGATCCGCGCCCCCGAATACCCTTCCGAGGACAAAGAGTTAACTCCCATGAAGTAACGAATATGTTCAGGGTATCCAACCTTGGCATTACAGTAGAACCTAAGCTTTCTGTATACCTGTACTGTTGTTTTTCACATACTCACTCGGGGACACACCGTATTGATTCAGGAACACCCGGTTGAATGTTGATTTCGATTGGAACCCCGCAGCAAATGCTATTTCAAGGATGGTAAACCGCTCCAGATCGCCCAGATTTATGCGATCCATAAAGTAATGAAGGCGGTGTTCATTGATAAACTGGGGAAAACTTTTGTGGTATACATGGTTCAAAACAAGAGATAGCCTGTATGGAGGAACTGCAACTTTTTCACCAAATTTGCTCACCGTCAAGGCTGGATCCCGATACACTTTCTTATCTATTTCTTTCTGAACCCGATTGCATATTATGGTGATCTCCTCCTTCTCCAGGGATGCTTGTTCCCACAAAGATGCGTAACCTGAATTAAAAGTCAACATTTTCGGAGCCCACAGAGCCATGAGGGAAAAACCATAGGTGGTAAGCATCATGGTAATTGCGGGCGCATAAAACCGAATATTTGCTCCATCATCAGCCAGAGCCTCGGATGCAGGACGAAAAGCTACAATCAGGAATGAACTCATAGAAAGCAAGGGAAGTATGACAACCAGCCTGGCCCAAAACCTCTGTGCCTTTCTTACCGACAAAGTCCGACTGTCTTTGCCAAAAACAATTTTTAGAGAAAGGAGTGCATATACTGAACCTTGAATCATTTTTATCCCATGTCTTACGGGCATCCACCAG
>SKVS01000340.1 GCA_007129335.1 Spirochaetaceae bacterium | reverse complement strand
TCGAAATCCTGCCTGCTCCCGGGGTAAAGCTTACCCGGATAGTAAACCTCCAGGATAATATTGCCCTTCGTCTGGCGGCTGCCAGTGTGCGGATTGTTGCCCCTATTCCAGGGAAACACGCGGTGGGGATCGAAATCCCCAACAAGAACAGGCACCTTGTGGGGTTTGGAGAACTCCTTCAGGACCCCCTCTTTCATGATCCGAAACAGGAAATTCCTGTAGCCCTGGGGAAGGATATTACCGGGGATGCTCAAATTGTTGATTTGACCAAAACTCCCCATCTTCTCATCGCGGGAGCTACGGGAAGCGGTAAGTCTGTCTGTGTAAACAGTCTCATCTGTTCGGTGCTCTACCGACGCAGCCCCGAAGAAGTCAAAATGATTCTCATAGACCCAAAAATTGTAGAACTTAAGTTCTATAATGATATTCCCCACCTTTTGACGCCGGTCATTACCGATGCTAAAAAAGCCTTCCAGGCTCTGCAGTGGTGTATCTATGAAATGGAGCGGAGGTACAGCCTTCTCGATGCCATGGCAGTGCGGGATGTGCGGAGTTACAACAAAAAGATTAAGGCAAAACACATTGCCACCACCCCCATGCCCTATATTGTGGTGGTCATTGATGAATTTGCCGACCTCATGGCAACCACTGGTAAGGAATTAGAAAGTACCCTTGCCCGATTAGCGGCTATGAGCAGGGCAGTTGGTATTCATTTGGTGCTGGCAACCCAAAGACCGAGTACGGATGTGATAACCGGATTAATCAAGGCGAATATTCCCAGCAGAATTGCTTTCATGGTAGCCAGTAAAATTGACAGCCGGATCATTCTTGACAGCATGGGAGCAGAGAAACTTTTGGGTAAGGGCGATATGCTCTTTACCAGCGCATGGAATCCCTTTCCTACACGGATGCAGGGAGCTTTCCTGTCGGAAGAAGAGGTTGAGCGGGTGGTCGCTCATGTACGTACCATGGGATCTCCGAACTACATTGATGATGAAATATTCATTGAAGACGAAGATGATGAGACCTTTTTTGAACAGGACATGGATGATCCCCTCATGGAAAAGGCAATAGAGATTGTTGTAGGGGCAGGAAAGGCCTCTGCCAGCTACCTCCAGCGAAGGCTGAAAATTGGGTATAACCGGGCTGCCCGGATGGTCGAAATGCTCGAAGACATGGGCATTGTAGGTCCTCAGAACGGATCCAAGGCCAGGGAAGTTTTGAAAAATCCCGAGGTTATACACTAATCTCGGGTAATCCGGTCCAGCACCCTCTCTCATTCCCAAGAAGCTGCCTTTAGAGTCCTTGTTCCCGGGGAAACCCCCAGCAGGGTTTAACAGCTAAATTGCCCAAAGCCCTGCGATAACCCTCAAAACCCGGTTCTTCAGCTTCAAAAATCGTATGCCTTTGACCCAGATCCTCCAGTACATGGCAATCCGAATCTGCTACCAGGGGAAGGGTTCCCGGATCAATTAGTTCTTTGCTCTGCTCGGGCTTGAGGGTAATTTCCACAGCGTCGAACGGGTCAGGGGGAAGGAATCCCAGTTGGCTGTGCAGGGAATTATGGCTACGATCAATATGGGCGGGAATACATAGGCCTGAACGTCGGTGGACCTCGGTCAGAGCGGTGCTCAGGTCAAGTCGGGATGCGGTTGTCAGGAGGAAGTCAAGTTCGTCCAGGATTTCCTCCTGGCTGTTGACCACGTACTGGGGATTCCAGAATTTTTCATCCAGGGGAAAGCGGGGGAAATCCCGGTGTACCAGGGCTTCAAAATCCATGGCCCGATCCAGGGTTTCAAATAGACAAAGCACATCCACTTCCTCGGTGGTGGTTAATTCCATACCGAAAACGGGTACCAGGCCAAACTCATGACAACACTCTTCAAAAGCGGGAAGGTTTTTGCACGCATTATGGTCGGTCAGGGCTAGAAGATGAATCCCCAGGTCCCGGGCCCTTGTGGCCAGGGTTCGGGGGCTTACATCGATGTCAGTGCAGGGGGACAAGCAGCTATGTACGTGAAGATCCGCAATAAATCGTGGCATATCCTTGTTTTGGTATTCAGGTTCGGGATTCGGGAGACTTATTGAGCAAGCCGTAGAGTTTGCCCGAAAAGGTAAACTGATTCTCTTTACAGCCGTACAAACTCAATCCTTCCTGTTGGCAGGCCTGGATCATGTCTTCGGGGATGTTCCGGTTATTGCAGATTACAATGGCGGATGCGCCAACAAGGGTGGCAACTGCAACGGTATTCTTGTGAGCCTGGATGGTAATGAGCGCACAACCTTCCTGGGCATTGGCCATGACATCGCTGAGCAGATCGCTGGTGTAACCCTGGGATACATCTGGTTCGGTTTCGGGCATTGTGAGGGCTGTCAGACCCAGGGTATTAATGTGTTCATTGAGTTTCATAGGTTCATCCTTCGGTATTTCCTTTTTCAGGCTTGGTTTCCTGGGATTTGTCGTGGGGTGAGGGGAGGTTGAACTGGGCAGAAACCCGGGTTCCCGAGGGGTTGGAAGTAATAGTGAAATTATCGCTTACCCGTTTGGTGTTGGGCAGGCCCATACCTGCTCCGAAGCCCAGGGAACGGACCCACTCATTGGCGGTTGTCCAGCCCTCTGTCAGGGCCGATTCCAGGTCCTCTATTCCAGGTCCGGTATCATGGGCTAGAATTTCTACCAGGTCAGTGGTAAGCCGAAAGCTCAGGGTGCCCCCATTGGAATGGCAGACCTGATTCATTTCCAGTTCGTAGCTTGCTACCGCAACTCGACGGGCAAGTTTTGGATCGTACCCCCGGTCCATGAGGATTTTCTTAATTTCTGTGGATGCTTTGCCCGCATTTTCGAAGTCAAACTTACGGGTTCCGTATTCCCTGAACAGGGTTCCATTTGATTCAAAATTATCGTTTCGTTCCAGTTTGCTTTCCAGCGCTTCCAGTTCTTTGTTCATTGCTATGAGCAGATGGATAATAATGTCCCGGCTGGTAAGAATACCAACTAATTCTCCGGTCTTGCTCAGTACCGGAAATCTTCCGAAATGAAATTTTTCCAAATAACTAATTGCGAAGCTC
>SKVS01000028.1 GCA_007129335.1 Spirochaetaceae bacterium | reverse complement strand
CTTTTTGGTAATTATTGTTATACATTCGTTCACCTTTCTTCAGACCATTCTTGCTGCGTTGGTCGGTTCATTGGGGCTGGGATTGGTGGGAATGTTGGTCAGTCACGTTAGAATGAGAATGCGGCTGGAGAATATTCCCAAAATCCTTCAGGGGGAACCCGCCCTGTTTCTTATTCTTGGTCTGGTGTCCCTTGGCTTTTCATTGTTCGATCGGGTTTTGTATCTCGTTTTCTTAAGGTAGGCTCATTTGGTGAAAATGACTGGAGTAACTGTGAAACACCTAGTACAATCGGTATAGTATGATTCAATCTCTACAGTTGCTATTTGGCACAGTAAACAGTATTCCTCTGGGTATGTCCCACGATGAGATTGAGCATGTTTACCAAAACCGATTACGTCCCTTTATAAAAGCTCTGTATCGGTACCCCCGGCTGAAGGCAACCCTGTATTATTCTGGCATTCTCCTGGACTGGATTGAAAAGTATCATTCTGAGTTTCTCGATGTACTGACGGAAATGATAAAGCGCCGTCAGGTAGAACTGTTGGGCGGCGGATTTTACGAGCCTATTTTTTCCCTCATTTCCAAAACCGATTCCATTGGACAAATCGAGTTCCTTACCACCTACCTTCGTCGTACTTTCGGAGGACGGCCACGGGGGTGCTGGATTCCTGAAATGGTTTGGGAGCCGAATTATCCGTCAATTTTCCGGTCTGCGGGCATGGAGTACACGTTTTTGGGGGAAGAACAATTTCTGGAAGCGGGCTACGAGGAGAAAGATCTGTATTCTCCAACCCTTACCGAAGATCAGGGAAAAATATTAACTATTTTCCCTATTGCCGAGCGTCTTTCCCGAAGAATTCTTTCGGATACCCCGGAAAAAATCTTTGAGAATCTGCAAACGATCCATCCGGGATACGTGTCTTTTACCGCAGAGCCAATAATTAGTCTGCTCTGGGATGGTACGGGGGTTACCAACTGTCTCGGGGAACAGGATGTTGAGCAATGGCTGGAAGAATTTTTTGCTCTGCTTCAGGAAAAACAATTAAAGGGTATTATCCATACCCGGCAACCCCAGAGGTTATCCCGCGTGTCGGAGTTTCGGTCTCGAGTTTATTTCCCCCCGACCAGTTATATCTGTGTACTGCGTCACCTGGGGTTAAGCAAGAAAACCATTGACCAGTTCCTGGACTTACCTATGCCCGGGGTTGGGCGAATGGGTCTGTTCTACCGGGGTATGTTTCGGCAAGCTTTAACCCGGTATCCCGAAGGGTGCCTGCTCTACGGAAAAATGCAGTTTGTTAACAGTTTGGTTAACCAGGTTAGGGGAGACCGGTACCGAAAGCAGGCAGCAAAAGAAGAACTATGGAAGGGCCAGACTCACAATCCCTTCTGGCACGGACCCAAGGGAGGCATTTATTGCAACGGGTACAGGAAAAGTGCTTACAAAGCCCTTATTTCCTCGGAGTTGCTCACCCGGGAACAGGGGATTTTCGCACCTTCCATAACAACAACCGACCTGGATATGGATGGGCTGGAAGAATATCTCTACCAGGGAAATGACTTAAACGCTTATGTCCATTCCCAGGGTGGTGCTCTGTTTGAACTGGATTATTTACCTAATCCCTGGAATTACCAGGACACCTTTGCCCGTTATCCCGAGCCCTACCACAACAATGGTGAGAATTCCGAGTTCTACGACCTTACTCCCCGAAACTCCTTTATTGACCATTTCTTTTCCCCCACTCAACCATTCGACCCGGGGCAGCATCCTGCGGAGCGGGGTACCCTGTGCAACCAGCTCTATACCGTGCAGGACAGAACTACGGAGGTTGCAAAGACCTTGCATCTCGACCTCGTTGCCGAAGGCCTTGTGGAATCCGATGAGGGTATACAAACAGCGGTTGAAATTGCAAAGCGCTACAGCTTTGAAAAAAGTAAAGTTACGGTTCAATACCGGGTTAGGAATAATGGGTCAGAACTCCTTCAGACCCTTTTTGCGCCAGAGTTGAATCTGAGCTTCTCGGGCATAGAGGTATCTGATCTGCGCATGTATCGTCTGGAGGGACCGAATGCCCGTATTGAAATGGGTCAAACTCCCCAGCATCATTTTGCAATTCAGGGAATCCATTTTGAAGATGTCCAGAATAAGGTAAACATCCGCATTGAAACCGACACCCAGACCAATGCCTGGTCGTGGCCTGTGTACACCCAGCACCCCTGGAATAACGAAACAGTTACTACATACCAACATTCTTGCCTTCTTTTTGCCTTTCCCCTGGAGTTGAATGCCGGGGATGAAAAGCAACTGACCTTTACCCTGCGGTTAACCAAACTTAGATAACCCAAGCCCCCAGGGCAAACGCAGTAATTACTGTGTAATGGGATTTAGGGCATTGTACTAAAACCAAAGTTGCAAAATTCAGGAAAAAACGGCATCATGACCCCATGAATGCAGCCGTTCTTCTCTCCGGCGGGGTAGACAGTTCAGTCGCCCTGTGGGAGCTTAAAAATACTGGTATAACCGATATAACCGCCTTTTATTTAAAAATATGGCTGGAGGACGAGGTTTCCTATCTGGGGTCCTGTCCCTGGGAGGAGGATCTGGAATACGCCCGGGCTGTTTGCCTGCAAGCGGGCGTTCCTCTGGAGGTCGTACCACTTCAAACCGAATATTTTCAAAAGGTTGTGGATTACGCTTTGTCCGAATTGCGCCTGGGATGTACCCCCAGCCCCGACATTTTTTGTAACCAGCGAATTAAGTTTGGTGCCTTTTTCGAAAAGGTGAACAGGGAATTCGACCTTGTGGTTTCGGGACACTATGCCCTTACATCTCCCGATCCTCTGGACCAAAAGTCGGGATTAACCCGCCTGTACCGGGCCCCCGATCCGGTGAAAGACCAGAGTTATTTCTTAAGCCACCTCCACCAGGAACAGGTCAAAAAGCTTTATCTGCCCCTGGGCCGGCTTCATAAGACCCAGGTTCGAACGCGGGCAGAGCAGCTGAATCTGCCGAATAAAAATCGGAAAGACAGTCAGGGTATTTGTTTTCTCGGTAAAATAAAGTACCCGGACTTT
>SKVS01000126.1 GCA_007129335.1 Spirochaetaceae bacterium | reverse complement strand
CAACGACTAGGGGTCCTCACAGAGATAAGATCCTTTTCCTCTACGATGGGAAGGATTTTACCCAGCTTGGTTCAACAGGCCAGTTTCGATTAGTGAGTTTAATCCTTCGGGCTGCCCAGGCACATCTTTTGTTTAAAATTCGGAACCGGAAACCAGTTTTGCTGATTGATGATGTATTATTAGAGCTGGATGATGACAGGAGAAAACGATTTCTCCAGAGTTTACCTGAATTTTCCCAGGCCTTTTTTACCTTTTTACCGGATGAACATGTGAAAGAATATATTCAGGGAGACAGAATAACCTACCAGGTTCGGGATGGAGGTTTTTATGAAGAAAGCATCTGATATTCTCACGCGGTATTTCGATACCCACAATGTACACGATGGAGATGCACATGCCGATTTTTTTGCCCGATGGAGGGAAATTGCCGGTCCTGGATTATGCGACCATACGCAGGTTGTGGATATTAAAAACGGAGTAGCTATTGTCTATGTTGATCATCCTGGGTGGATTCAAAAACTAACCTTTCAAAAAGAAAGAATTTTGAGCCATCTGGGCAGAAACTATCCCCAGTTACATATACACAACATGCTCATGAAATGTGTAGAACCGGAGCAAATGGGAAAACCCAGTGTTGATTTACAACGAAAACAATTAGCAGACAACATGAAACACATTCGTCAGCAGGGACTTGAAGCCGCTCAAAATCAGCAAACCCAGGATATTTCCCGTTCTGATAAACAAGAAAACGAAAAGGATAATGTGAAAAAAACGATTGAATCTATTGAAGATCCTGAATTTCAGGCAGTGTTACAACGTCTTGCTAAAGAGATTAAGCCCGGACGATCTAGTTCCTAGAGATTTTTGAGAACCATTGACATCGCAAGGATTTATACCCTATACTGCGCTACCTAATTTTGAACAAGTAAGGCCTTTGTGCACGGTACAAAAGCCCAAGATAGAACGAGGAGTCATTGAATGAAACGTACGTATCAGCCAAGCAAAATGAAAAGAAACCGGAAATTTGGTTTCCGTGCTCGAATGAAGACCAAGGGAGGCCGACTGGTTTTAAAACGACGAAGAGCAAAGGGTCGAACCAAGTTGTCTGTATCGGATGAAAAGAAGCCTTACTAAGGCTGAAAGGGTGAATGGAAGAAGGGATGTACGAAATCTCTTCTTCTCACCACGAAGATGGAGTGTTCACGGATGTTCCCTCCGTGTACGTTCCAATGGTTTAGACCATTCACGGTTGCTCGTGAGTCCTGGTCGGAAATTTGGGAACGCTGTTCAGCGAAATTATGTGAAACGGGTTGGCCGGGAAATTTTCCGGAATACCAAATCCGAATTGTTACCGGGATATGACCTTGCCTTTATTTTTTATTCCGGTGATTATACCTTTCAGGACAGAAAAAACCAGGTTACTGCCTTGCTTATGAAAGCAGGCCTATTACGTTGTGATAAACCCTGAGCAGGGGCTGGTCCCTGCAATGAATTTCGACTTCCTGAGGATTACATGGATAAAAATACCCTATTAGCCGTAGTGCTTTCGGTCATTGTTATAACCATTGGTTTTACAATTCAATCAATTATGTACCCGCCTGCAGTGCCTGAACCTGTTGCCCAGGGAGAAACGGTAGAACCGGTTTCTTCACCTGCTGTGGATCAACAAACAGTACAACAACCTGCAACAACCCCTGAAGTGAACCGGGTATCCGGGACACTGAGTGGTCAATTCCGCCCTGTAGGAGATGATCCGGTAAACTTTGGACCAATTGTCTATACGGATGATTCCACGTTCCGGGCAGAGATTGATCTTCGGGGAGCGACCCTGAGGTCTTTTGAACTGCTTCAACATCGAGATGGAGACAGGCCGGTAAACATGATCATGGCAAACGGCGAAGATTTGCCTGGACTCCGGACAACCTTTGGGGGATTTGACGGTCAGGTTATGGATGCGGTTTTTTTACAGGAACCTACAGCCCAACCAAATATATTCCGTTTTTCCCGGGATTTTTACCAGGATGGTCAGGAAGATTTTCCTTTCAGGGTTACAAAAACCTATACCTTCCAGCCTGGTGAATACATGTTCGAACTCCGGGTAAATGTTCAGGACTTATCCCGAGGCATTCCCCTGATTAATGTGAATGACCGGGGTTATTCGGTTCTCATGGGTCCTCAAATTGGCCCAACCTTTGATCCTAATGCAGGTTCAAATATGCGGGGCGCAGATTTCCGCAGATTCTTGAGTTTTCAAGATACCCGCAGAACTGCCCATACCCGGGTTAGTCCTGGAAATCCTGAGCGTATTGAATCACGGTTAACCTGGGCTGCTCTTGACGGGAAGTATTTTTCTTTTGTTGTTATTCCCGGAAACGCAACATTTACCACGGTATTTGCTAACGAACCAAATTCTGCAGGAAACCAGGCTAACCAAATTGCCCTGGAGCGGGCGGTTATCAGCTCCAGTGCTCAGGAAGATACCTATCGGTTCTATGCTGGGCCAAAAAAAGAAACCTATTTGGCAATATACAACCGGTCTTCGGATAATCGGTTTGGAATTTCTAATCTCAAAATAGATGAGCTCATAGACAGTAATTGGCTCGGATGGTTGGAAAACCTGTTAAAACAGGGACTGCAGTTATTCTATTTCATAATTCCAAACTGGGGTTTGGCTATTATTCTGTTAACAATAATGGTAAAGGCCCTGTTTTATCCCCTGACTAAAAAAAGCCATGAATCTACCCGAAAAATGCAGGCACTTGGGCCAAAGCAGAAAGAATTACAGGCAAAATTCAAAGATAATCCTCAGAAACTCAATGCTGCTGTTGCGGAAATGTATAAAAAAGAAGGGGTTAATCCCCTGGGTGGTTGTCTTCCCATTTTAATTCAATTCCCGTTTTTTATAGCAATGTATGGATTGTTTACCAATCATTTTGATCTTCGGGGTGCTTCGTTCATACCTGGTTGGATTACTGACCTTTCGGCTCCTGATGTGGTGTACGAGTTTGGTTTTGCTATTCCCTTGCTTGGTTGGACACAACTGCATTTGTTGCCCTTCATTTATTTAGCCAGTCAGTTGTT
>SKVS01000131.1 GCA_007129335.1 Spirochaetaceae bacterium | reverse complement strand
TATCTGCAACTGACAAGAAAGAAAAATACCTGTGGGTCGAAAAGCTCACTGAACACATTGAACATTGGTTTGAACAGATCCATGGTGTAACGGATACAAACCCATGAAGGAATCCCGGCGATCTTCCAGAATTGTTTCCTGGACAAACAACAAGGGTCAACAAATACCGGGAATAGATCTTGGCGATCGAACTCAATGGCTCATTTCAAAACATAATCCAGAAAGAGAAGCCCAGCGGCTGGTCGGGGATGCCGGCTCAGCAACCATAGGCTTGGTATTCGGTTGGGGGAATGGATTTCTCGCAAAAGAATTGGAAAAGGTTCTGGATACGGTCATTGTCCTGGAGCCTTCCTGTATGAAACATTTTTGGGAAACTATTCCCTCGGGAGGGAAAATCAGTTTCCATTGGATCGGGGAAACCGCCACTATACCTGAAGAAATGCTGCTCATTTGCAGCAGGTACAGCCTGTCCCTACTTTCCGCTTCCCTTGGGTTCTGGACATTACCCGGGTATAATTCGGCTTTTCCTGGTCTCTTTGCCTCAATTCGTCAGGGCTGTACCGATTTTTTGTCATATGCCTCACAGGACCTGGGTCTGCAGGCGAAATTGGGAGAAACATGGTTCGAGAACACCTTACAAAACATGGTTCTATGGAAAGAGAAAATATGGCTCTTCGAAGACAGAGAAATTCAACCAAACCAAAGCATACTCTGCCTGGGGGCAGGACCGAGTGGGTCAAAAGGAATTGACCTGCTTTTGAAAGAACGACCGATGTACTATCTTCTGGCTGCGGATACCCTGTACCCTGCATTATGGAACCTGGGTATAGAACCGGATATAGTGTTTTCCCTTGATGCCCAGTGGTATTCCCTCCTGCACATAATGGGGACAGGAAGTATTCAACAGAAATGGATGGTTGATGCAGCTATTCACCCCGGTCTTCTGCGTCTGCTTCCCAGGGCAAATCCTCGATTCAGCGATCATCCCTTAAATGCACTGTTTCATTTCCATGGTCTTCCGGTCATGTCCCTTCCCTCTTACCGCAACGTAGGTGAATGGATACTTCATTACGGTACAACTCTATCCGATTACGCTCAGAAGCGGATAATCACCTTCGGCATAGATAATAGTTACCCCAATTACCGCAGTTACGTCCCTGGAACCTACCTGGATACTTGGACAAACACCTATAGTTCCCGGTACCTGCCCCGGGAGTCCTGGGAACTCTCTATACTTTCCCGGGGAGACACCAGCAAACTCATGCTGACTCCAACCGGATATACCCACAAGGACTTTTCCGCTACTGCCCAGATTTCCCAGCCCTACCCTTTTAACGGATTTAAATCAATGAAAAACCTGGATTGGCAGGGTGTGGTTTCCAAAACGGCACGCTACATGAAAGAACAACTAAATGAATCATGTGGACCTTCGGGAACCTGGCACACAAAACCATGGATTGCTGCTCTGTATCCCCAGGCTCTGGGTCTCATGAAAAGAGAAAAAATTACTTCTATTGAAAAGAGTATGGAATTGACAAGAAAAAAAACCCTTGAAAAAATGAATGTTTCCCCTATCTTTGAGTTATAGTATACTGAGAAAGAGGGGTAAGTATGGTTCACAAGCAAAGACCATTGGAAATTTTCAGCGTGCTTTTTTTTACTCTTTTGGTTCTATTCCTGGGTGTCTATGCCATGCAACTCCGCCTGGTTAATTCCAGAGAAAGTTCGGTTCATTTTTCCCAACTGATACAAAACTCTGCCTTTCTTCAAAGTAACCTCGATGGAGAAGCAGTTTTTCAATCCATTGAATCCTCCCCAGGCCGACTTGTAGCGGTGTTAATTCTGGAAAATGGTGTACCCCTTATCTTTTGGGGTGATGAATCCCTGACCGGAGTTCAAAGCCATAGCCTCATTTTACAGTCGAATGAAATTACTCAGGAATTGTATATGAGAAATCTCCGAACCGGAGTGAGCATACAAGCGGTTTATTCGGTTTTAGGACTACCAGAACTCTTTTTTATCAGCAGGGCAGGTTTGGTTGCCCTTTTTGGATTTTTCTTCATTGTCCTCCTATGGTATGTTGTTGATTCCAGAACACGAATTGCTTCGAAGGCCGTACATGGGCATGTGCAGGGTTCTCAGCAGGAAAAAGCCTCCTACTCCACCCCTCCTCCCCCGGCGACCCAGGTTACACCCCAAATTCCAGCCCGGTATCCTGGTGAAAGTACCAACAAAGGGTCTGGAGAACTGGAGTTACCCCCCACAATAACGACTCCTGTACAAGAACTCGATCATCGTAAAGAAGAAAGCCCTCAGGAAATGTTGCAGAACGTTCAAGAGACTACCATGGCAAGCACCTTGGTATGCAGTCTGGATCAAATGGATGAACGGCTTGCAGGCGAGCTTCACAGGGCCGGGAGCAATCAGGCAGATATGACCCTTGCTCTCATTAGTGCAGAATCGAAGATAAACCAGGAGGAATTCTTCGGTTTATTGAAGGAACATTTCATGTACCGGGATGTACTGTTCCAGGATGGAACCAATACCTGCTGGGTTCTTCTTCCTCAAACCGAGCTGGATCTTGGCATAAAGGAAACGGAAAAGTTTATAAGCCTGGCTCGAAGGAGATATGCCTCAGGGAATCTTTTTCAAGGGTTGAGTGGTTACCCGAATATTTTAGCCGGGCTGAGTTCCCGCAACGGACGAATATTGGGTTCAGACCGGCTGAAAAAAGAAGCCCGACAGGCTTTAAAGAAGACCGACCGGGGTACCCCGGTCATCGGGTTTAAGTCGAACCCCGAAAAATACCGGGAATACATACTCCACAAACAAGTGTTGTAATAGTCCTGTCGCATTCTTCACTATAGCTTATTGACCAAAAATAAGAGTAAATTGAAGCGCACCCGTTTCCCTCAATGCAGTTCCCAGGGTCAATACACCCCGGGTAGTGTCCAAGCTTGTTTTCAGGCCTATGCCAAAAAGTACTTGTTCACCCAAATTTTCACCGGATGTATGCACATTATTCTGATAACCAGCTCCAAAGCTAAGGGTTAGATGAACCAGGTCTTCCAGGAAATCCGGGAG
>SKVS01000341.1 GCA_007129335.1 Spirochaetaceae bacterium | reverse complement strand
TAAAGTGGGCAAGAAGCACGCTGAAAAACACCCCTGCCGAATTCAAAATAGAGCCGAGTGCCCCAGGTGTTCGGGCAAGCCCCAAATAAAAGACGGTATAATGAAGGGTGGTTTGAAACAGACCCAAAATGAAGAGTTTACCAACCATTGAACCTGCCAGACGGAAACGATTCCCCTCGGTGGCGATAGGTTTCTCCGACTGAGACACCCTTTTTCTGGCTGTAAGAAAGAACCAAACCAGGACCAGAAAACCAGCCAGAGAGAACCGGATACCAGCAAACAGCAGTTTTGCCGGAGTATCATCGATGCCTATGGCAAACAGTCTGTAGCCGGTTTTAATGCCCGGGTACGCACTGCCCCACAGTATTCCGCACAAGGTAGCGAAGAGTTTAACCATGTTGGGTTGCTGAAAAAGGCTGGGTTTAGTGGGGGAGTCCATAATTCCCAGACTATGGCCCGAACCGGGGACCCGGGTCAATGGATGGTAGCCACGCTTTCCCGTTCAACTAACTTTGGTTCAAAAACCAGTTTCATATGCAAGGCAGGGTTTCGGGGCTCCAGTTCAGAAAGCAAAATTTTTGCAGCCCAGCGCCCAAGCTCGTACTTGGGGTGTTCGTAGGTTGTAAGGGGAGGGTACATAAGGGCCGTGGACTTGTAGTTGTCGAAGCCTAGGACTGAAATGTCTTTGGGAATGGATAGTCCCAGGTCGTGAATGGCCCGGTAGCCCTGAAGAGCTGTAAGGTCGTTAAAATAAAACAGGGCGGTTGGCTTTGGTTCCATGGATTGGAGCAAGGTTTTGGTCAAATCATAAGCGGGTAGGCTACCGGGAATTTCCTGTTCGCTGGTATAACTGGCACACCAGGTTGTATTGTACTCAATTCCTGCTTCACTAAGGGCTTTGCGGTACCCGGTAAAACGATCGTGTCCCGATTGGACATCGGACTTGCTAATGTGGCCAATACTCCGGTGTCCCCGGTCAATGAGATATTTTGTTGCATTGTAGCCTGCTACCACATCATCAACAGTAACGGTGGAAACCAGCTGGTTGGTGATTCCCCAGTGGGTTGCTACCACAGGTATGCCTGCAGATTGGATGAGTTTGCTTATTGGGTGAGCCTCATTTATTTGCAGGTTCTGGGAGGGCTCGATTATTAATCCCTTTACTCCCTGGTCCAAGAGTCGCTCAATAGATTGAATTTCTTTTTCCAGATTTTGATTGCATGGTGCAATAGCCAGGGAGTAACCTGCAAAGGCCAGGGTATCTTCCACCCCCCGAATAATTTCCGGGTAAATGTAATCCATGTAACTGAAATTGACCAAGCCAATGAAACCCCGTTGATCGGTCTCGGGTTGGATTAGGCGGGGTGCAGATTGAACCCCAAGGTAGTAGGTCCCGCTTCCCTGGCGTTTTTCCACAATGTTCTGTTCTTTCAGAAGTTCCAGGGCTTGGCGGACCGTGGTGCGGCTGACTCCCAATTCCTGGGTCAGTTCCTGTTCGGTTGGGAGTTTTTGTCCTGGTTCATAGTTGTGGTCCTGAAAGTGCTTCAGGAGTGTGTTGCGAATAGTTTGGTACTTTAGGCTTTCGGTTTTCATGGGCTATCCTATATTTATAATACAAATATAGTACAACTTATAAAAAAAAGATACAACATCCGAAAAATAATTCTTTACGGCTGATTTATACTGTGGTAGTATCATACATATTCAAAGTGGTATTCAGGTTGTATGATACAACTTGTAAGAACAAGGAGGAGAATATGAAGAAGCTACGTTTAATTATAGTAGTTTTTGCAATGGTAATCAGCATGCAATTGCTTATTGCCGGTGGACAGCAGGCTGCCCCTGCAACCCAGGGACAAAAGCTGGTTGTTTGGTCATTCACCGATGAACTTTCTGGAATGATCGACGAGTTCAAGAAGGTTTATCCCAATGTGGAAATTGAATTTACCGTATTTCCCAACGACGATGAGGTATACCTGAACCGGATTAACAACACCATGAGATCCGGCAGCCAGTTACCCGATGTTTTCACCGGTGAACGAGGATGGTTCCGCCAAATGATTGAAGCCGGTTATTGGGAGCCCCTTTCTGGTGCACCTTATAACGCCGAAGCACTCATGGGCAACCTTGTTGAATATGTACCCGACCTGTCCAGGGATGCTCAAGGTAGAATTACCGCCCTTTCATGGCAGGCAACACCTGGTGCATTGTTCTACCGCCGTAGCATAGCCAAGGATGTTCTTGGAACCGATGATCCTGCCGAAGTAAGCAAGTGGACCAGCGACATTAACAAGTTCTACGAACTTGGTGAAAAAATCAAAGCCCATTACGGTGGACAGAAATTCCTCCTTTCTGGTTATGGAGACATGTCAGAATTCATTTACAATCGTAGAACCGAACCCTACGTACAGGGAAATCAGGTAATAATTCCTGCTACCCTGGTGGAGTACATGGAACTTGCAAAGGAAATGCGGGAGAATCGCATCGAAGCTGGTGCCGGCACATGGTCACCCCCATGGTTCAGTTCAATGGCTGATGGAAGTGTGTTTGCTTACATTCTACCAACCTGGGGACTCCACTATGTAATGAAGCCAAATGCTGAGCCGGAAGCCCACGCAGGCAATCGTGCTTATAGCGGTGACTGGGGTCTTGCAGTCCCACCTGCTCCTTATAGCTGGGGTGGAACGTGGATTGGAATCAATCGAAACAGTCAAAACAAAAACCTTGCCTGGGAATTGGTTAAATTCATCGGTAGCAACGAACAATTCCAGGAACACTGGGCCCGGACAACCGGTGACTTTGTAGCGAACACCAATGTAATTGACCGAATTAAGAGTGATTTTTCTGACCCCTTCCTTGGAGGCCAAAACCATTATGCATACTTTGCTAATGAAGTTGCAAAAATAGATGTATCCTTCATAGGTCCTTGGGATTTCCAAATTCAAAATGCCTGGGGTGATGAGGTTGAATTGTACGCCAATGGTCAAAAAACCATGGATCAGGCAATTGCCGACTTTACCCTTGCGGTAAAAGACATTATTCCTAACATTTCGAATGTAATTGTTCGCCGCTAAGGCCCAATAATTAC
>SKVS01000167.1 GCA_007129335.1 Spirochaetaceae bacterium | reverse complement strand
AGGAACCACTGAGTATAGAAGCAAGGCCAAATGCAAAGGGAGCAGAAAATTCCTCTTGGTTTTTTTCAGATTCTTGCGTGGACGAACAATAGAAATTTCCGGTATTCTACTTATCTGAAATACAAGGGCTTATCAGCCTGAAATTGCGAAAGGACAGCTCATGGGAACATCAGGGCAGGATACACGAATTGGTTTTATTGGCCTCGGAGTAATGGGTCAGAGTATGGCAAAAAATCTTTTGAATGCAGGTCATCCTTTGAGCGTGTATTCCCGGAGAAAAGAATCCGCAGCTGGGTTGATCGAACAAGGTGCAGACTGGTGTACCTCCCCGGGTAAGGTTGGTGAAAAAACTTCAGTGGTTATTACCATGGTTGGTTATCCTGAGGATGTTCGCCAGGTATATTTTGGAGACGATGGAATATTTACTTCTCTTAACGAGAACACTCTCCTCATTGACATGACTACCTCAGACCCTTTTTTGGCAAAGGAGATAGCCCAGGAAGCAACTAACCATAGCTGTCAAGCCCTTGATGCACCGGTTTCCGGTGGTGATATTGGTGCAAGGGAAGGCCGCTTGTCTATCATGGTAGGGGGGGATTCCCAAGCCTATGCCAAAGCACTTCCGGTTTTTCAGATTCTTGGGAAAAATATTGTTTATCAGGGTGGGGCAGGCGCTGGACAATTTACCAAAATGAGTAATCAAATTGCTATTGCCAGTGGAATGATCGGGGTTTGCGAGGCTTTGTACTATGCAAAGAAATCAGGTCTTGATCCGGTTCAGGTATTGGCCAGCATTTCTGCTGGAGCAGCAGGCAGCTGGTCCTTGACCAACCTTGCACCAAGGATATTGGCACAGGATTATGACCCTGGGTTTTATGTTAAACATTTTATTAAAGATATGGAAATTGCGCTCAACTCAGCCCACCAGTTAGGTATGAACGTCCCGGGTCTGGAGCTTGCACTGAAACTGTATAGAAAGCTGGTTTCCCTTGGCATGGAAAATTCCGGTACTCAGGGCTTGTATTACATCTATGAAAAGGAATTACTGGATCCGTGAAAAGGATGAAAAATTTTTCGGTTAGCCAATTATTCTTTGTTCTCATTTCTCTTGTTTTTATTGCTCTATCTTCCTGCGCTGAACGAACACTCCCTGTACTATCCTTACCCTCTGAACAGATAATTCTATCCCGGGGTACAGTCGCTTTGGTAACCAGGAATTACGCGAGGGTTTTTGCCTTGCCCGACCCTCAATCAGTAGTTATCGCTCCGGTCCGAAAGGGTGACATCGGACTCATTCAAGGAGCAGATGCAGGTCAGAGCGTTGTGAACAGAATCCTTGACTACTGGTACGAGGTTCGATTTGAAGTGAAAGGTGGAGAAATACAAGGCTGGATTTTTGGTTCTGACATTGAATTATTTTCCACCCAGGCCAGAGCCCAAAGCGCTGCAGCTCAGCAAACAGAGCCTCTCCAATAGGAATAAGTATGGATGAAATCATTTCCCTGATTTACCGACACTTACCCAAACTTATACCCATTGTCCTCGGCGCTTCCATTGGATTTGTTACCAATGTTGTAGCTATTCGCATGCTTTTTAGGCCTTTACGGGAATACAGGGTTTTTGGATTACGAGTTCCCTTGACTCCGGGCATTATTCCCCGGCAAAGGAAGCAGCTTGCGAAAAGTATTGGGAACATGGTTTCGGGTAAGCTGCTCAATACCGAGGCCATACTTGTTCATATTCGAAGCGAAAGTTTCCAAAGGTCTTTGACCGAGGGTATGGAGCAAATGCGTCTACCTTCAGGAAAGTCTGCTGATTCCGTTCAGGCCTTTCATCCCTTGAGCCAGGCAACAGGAACCCTGGTTCGTTCTATGGTAACCAGGGACGGGCTTGAGGATATTCTCCGATCTGCCGGGGCTTCCATAGGAAAATTGCCCCTTTCGAACCTGTTACCAAAATCCCTCATGCAAGGGGTTGTTCAACGGACAATTGACTACCATGTTGAAATGGGCCTTGGCCCAAAGCTGATCGAAACAATTTCCCGTTTAACCGCTGTATTTGTTGAAGAAAATAGAAATTTGCAGGGTATTCTTACCCCTGAGGTACGCCAGGCTTTTACGCGGGTTTTGGAGAGTACCTATGAACCGGGTGTTGCATTTTTTCTGACCTGGCTGCGCCGACCAGAAATACGCCACGAACTGAGCATTAGGGGAAAGCACATTCTTTGGGATATACTGCGGAAATTAACCTCGGTTCAGCGATTTCTTCTGTCTGCTGGGCAGTATGACAAAACCCTGGAAGAACGTATGCCCGAAATTATTTCCGATTTGTTGAAAACCCTGGAGGGTTCCCTGGAAAATCCTGAAAATAAAGACAGGCTCATTGGTGCTTTTTCAGAACTCCTGGAGCAATTGGCTGGTACACCCGTACAAGAACTGGAGTCGCGCCTGGGAACGGATCTTGTGCTCCTGGTACGCAGGAGCGGGGAAGCCCTTTTAGGTGTGTTGGCCCAGGAGCGGGTAGGCCTCCGTCTTGAAATTGTGCTCCACCGTTTTGTGGAAAGGCACCGGAATGTTCACGGTGAGTCCATAATTCGCCTGGTTACTGGGGCAGGCTCCCGAGCTCTGGCAGAGAAACTTGCGGGTACCTGGGAGGCCTGGGTACGGGTTCCGGGGAATGTTGAAGGGGTGGTGGACCGTTTTTTCATTGGTTCAGAGAAAGACATTACTGGTTCCATTAGCGGTCTTCTGGAGAGGGTTCTGCCCGAGGTAGTTCAGCGTTTGGATGTGCAGGCACTGGTGGAAAACAGAATTAACAGCCTGGATGTCCTGGAGGTTGAGCGGTTGCTCTTGTCTATTATGGCCCGGCATTTTAAGTGGATTAATCTTTTCGGAGCCATACTGGGGGCTATTATTGGAGCTCTTCAGCTTTTACCTGCGGTACCTTGGGGATAGTCAGAATAAAGGTAGACCCCTTACCCAGGATGCTCTGGGCTTCCACGTTACCCTGATGAACCCTGGCGATATGCTTTACAATTGATAAGCCAAGGCCGGTCCCTCCCTGGTTACGGCTGCGGGCTTTATCTATTCGGT
>SKVS01000345.1 GCA_007129335.1 Spirochaetaceae bacterium | reverse complement strand
GTCCCGGAAGTTTAATCCGGAGTCTTTTTATTAGTGATTTTCTCAATTGATTACCTCAATTGATTACCTCAATTGATAGCCGAATTAATGGCTGAGTTTATGGCTCAGCTCCCACAGGGTGTCCCGAATGACCTCGGCTACCGTGGGGTGGGGGAAAATGATTTCCCTGGCCTCGTGAACCGTAAGTTCTGCCTCGATAAAGGTTGCAGCTCCCCAAATAATTTCTCCTACCCCAGCACCAACCATGTGCACCCCCAGGATAAGGCCGGTTTTTTTGTCCGCCACCACCTTGCAGGTTCCCGGGGCTGTGGGACCCTGTTCAGCCAGGAACCTTCCGCTCATTTGCAGGGGCAGGCTCACTGAAGCGGTTTCATAGCCCTGGTTTTGAGCTTCGGTTTCGGTCATACCAAGACCTGCTGCCTCGGGGTTGGTATACACCACCCAGGGCACCGCCTTGTACCGCATCCGCTGCGCCTTGCCCGGTTGGTCAAACATCGCGCTAACCGCAACCTCGCCCATGCGGGAAGCCGAGTGAGCAAGCAAACTTTTGCCCGTAACATCCCCAACCGCATAAACCCCGGGAACGTTGGTCCGCACGAACGGGTCTACCTCAATACCCTGGGGTCCATAGGCAATGCCTGCTTCTTCAAGACCAAGACCTTCCAGGTTGGGTTTGCGGCCCACAGCCAGCAGAACCACCTCGGAGGAAAGTTGCTTTTTTTCGCCCTGGGCATCCCTAAGGGTAATTGTGTTGTTGAATACCGACTCGACCTTACATCCCAGGAAAAAATCAACACCTTTCATGGCTTTCCGCAAGATTGGAGCCTGTTGTTTGTCCATGAAGGGAATGACCTCGTCCAGCATTTCAATGACCTGAACCTTGGTGCCCAGGGATGAGAATAACCCGGCAAATTCCATTCCTATAACTCCACCGCCGATAACAGTCAAGGACGCAGGAACTTTTTCCAGGTCCAGTAACCCGGTGCTGTCCACCACGTGGGGGTTTTCCTTTGTTCCGGGAATAGGCGGCATGGCAGGGCGGGAGCCGGTGGCAAGAATGATGTTTTTTCCTTCATGAATCTTTCCATCCTTGCTGGTTTTAATCTTGCCAGGTGCCACAAGAACAGCTGAGTCTTCAATAATTTGCACCTTGAACCGCTTCATCATGGAGCCGATTCCTGCTCGAAGCTTTTGAATAACCTGAGCCTTCCATTCCTGCATTCTGTTCCAGTCGTAGTTCACATCCTTGGCAGACACACCGAAGTGTTCACCCTCGGCTGCGTGGGTGTATAGCTTGGCAGAGTTCAGCAGGGTTTTGGTGGGAATACAGCCCCAGTTCAGACAGGTTCCTCCCAAATATTCCTTTTCTATAAGGAGGACAGACCTGCCCAGGGCTCCAGCCCGCTCGGCGGCTATGTAACCCCCGGGGCCTCCTCCAATAATTATTACATCGTACACTCGTTTCTCCTTCGTAATTGGCCGTGTTTGGTTGCAACTGGGCCGTGTTTGGCCTGGATTTACCAGGACGCACTGGACTGACCTTTTGACAGATTTGGACTGAATCCGCGCCTCTTCTTGGTTCCGGTGAGTCACCAGTTTGGCAAGAAAGCGCTTGGTTTTTTCCAGTCCTGGATTTAATCAGTCCCGGATTTAACCAGCCAGAACCAAATCCACCTCGCCAATAACCGAACATAATTCGTTCAGGAACCGGGCAGCAGGTGCTCCATCGACTACCTGGTGATTTATGGTCAGGGACAGGCCAATAGATGGTTCAAAACCCACCGTGCCATTAACCTTCATAAGCTTGTACCCAATTGCGCAAATGCCCAAAATGGCAACCTCCGGGGTATTCAGTACGGGAGTAAAACTTTCAATTCCCAGGGCACCTACATTGCTGACCGAAATGGTCGAACCGGTCAGTTCCTCTGGCTTGGCGGTACCGTTCCGGCACGCATCGGTTAATCGCTTGGCTTCGGCTGAGAGTTCCCTCAGGCTGAGTCGGTCGGCAAAACGGATAACCGGCACCAACAGACCACGAGGAGTGTCTACAGCCATGCCAATGTGGACGTTTTCGTATTCGGTTATGGTGTCAGCCGATGCGTGGGCGTTCATGTAGCCGTAGCGTTTCAGGGTTCGGGCAAGGGCATATAAAAGAATGTCGTTTATGGTAATTCCCTGGTAGCCCAGTTCGGGTTTACTTGCCTTGAAACGGGCACGTAGTTCCTGAAGTTTTTCCGCCGGTGCGCTGGCGTTCAGGGTGAACTGAGCGGTGGTTGCCAGGGACTGACTCATACGATCGGCAATTATTTTACGGATTCCCTTCATGGGAGTCTGGGTTGAAGGACCAGGGAAGTTCAGGGTAGCGTGGGCTGAAGCTGAGCCTGTACCCGTTCCCGGGCCTGAATCTTGTGCTGGTTGATCAGCTGTGTGGTTGGCTGCCTGTTGGAGGTCGGCCAGGGTAACCCTGCCGCCAATTCCTGTGCCTTCTATGGGTATGGACTGGCCGGTTTTGTGTGCTTCGTTCAATGCAGCTGCAGTAAGATGGGGGAGTCCTACCAGGGCTTTTTGAACATCCTGCTCAATAATCCGCCCGCCAGGCCCCGTTCCCTTCAGTCCGGTTGGGTTAAAGCCCCGGGATGCCGCAAGGCTGCGGGCGCGAGGGGATATGCCCATATGGCCAGAGTCTTGTTCCTTTTCTGATGAGCTGCTCACAGGCATTGCCGGAACTGGAGTTTCAGAGGTTACTGCAACGGCAGGAGCATGAGGTGCGGCTACTGATTGGACCTCAGCTGTTTCTTTTTCCGGGTCTATTGAAGTAGCAGCTATGAGGGAACTAATGTCTTCTCCTGGTTCTCCGAGAATGGCTATGGTTTCCATAACCGGAACATCGTCTCCTACTTTGTACAGCAGTTCCAGAATGGTGCCGGCAAAACCCGCTTCTACCTCGATGGTCGCCTTATCGGTTTCTGCTTCACAAATAATGGTTTTCTCTGTTACCAAATCGCCTTTTGCGACCTTCCATTCCAGAATGATGCACGATTCCACAGTGTTCCCTTGTCGGGGCATAACAATTTTTTCTGCCAATTGATTCTCCTTG
>SKVS01000274.1 GCA_007129335.1 Spirochaetaceae bacterium | reverse complement strand
GATCAATGCGAAAGCTGTGGAAAGCTCCTAGAGCCTACGGACTTAATCGATCCCAAATCCATCCTTGACAACACTACCCCGGTGGTTAAGGATACCACCCATTTATACATTAACCTGCCGGCCATTTTGCCCAAACTCCAGGGCTGGATGGAAGAAGCAAGCGTCAAGGGCAAGTGGGCAAAGAATGCTATTCAAATGACCCAGGCCTGGATCCGGGATGGACTAAAAGAACGTGCCATTACCCGGGACCTGAAATGGGGAATTCCGGTTCCCTTAAAGGGCTTTGAAAACAAGGTATTTTATGTTTGGTTCGACGCTCCTATAGGCTATATTTCCATAACAGCCGAACACACCCCCGACTGGGAAAGCTGGTGGAAGAACCCCGACGAGGTTGAACTGTTTCAATTCATTGGCAAGGACAATATTCCCTTTCACACCGTAATTTTCCCTTCCAGTCTTCTGGCCAGTGGGGATAACTGGACCATGCTCCACCATATGTCCAGCTCCGAGTACCTGAACTACGAAAGCGGCAAGTTTTCCAAGAGCAAGGGGATTGGTGTTTTTGGTAATGATGTACAGGACACCGGCATTCCTGCTGATGTTTGGCGGTTTTACATATTCTATAACCGTCCGGAAACCTCAGATTATGTGTTCACCTGGAAGGATTTCCAAGAAAAGGTGAACAAGGAACTGATCGGCAACCTGGCAAACCTGGTGAACCGCACCCTGACCTTCGTAAATCGTTTCTCCGATGGACTGGTTCCAGCTATAGATATGCAAAATTCGAACACCGCAGCGTTTTGGCAAACCGTGGCTGAATACCGGGATAAAATCGACAAGCACCTGGAATGGGCAGAACTCAGGGATGCTATTCGCACCATTTTCGAACTTTCCAGCTACGGAAACAAGGTCTTTCAGGAAAGCGAACCCTGGAAACTCCGCAATACCGATCAGACTGCTGCAGACCAAATTCTTGCCAACCTGACCTACCTGGTACGGGACCTGGCAATCCTTATTCGACCATATTTACCCACCACCAGCGATCATATCGCCGGTTTTCTTGGAGTGAATTGCCAGGATTGGGCCCAAACCGGAACCTTGTCAGGGATAACTAAGCTGGGTATACCGGAAATACTTTTTTCCCAGCTGGATGACAAATTGATTTCATCTTTACGGGAACGGTTTGCCGGCAGCCAGAAAGAGCGGGCCGACAAGGCTGCTGCAAATCAAGCAAATCAAGAGAAGCAACAAAAAACTACTAATCAAAGGACTGCCACCATGGAGCAAAATCAATCACAAAATCAATCACAACCAACAGAACAGCCCAAAAAACTCACCACGGCCGAAAAAATTGCCCTGGAAGACAAGGACCTGAGCCTTGCTCAGCGATTTGCCAAGCGAATTGATCTGCGGGTAGCAAAAATCACCCAGGTCGAGCAGCATCCCGAAGCTGACAAGCTCTATATTGAAACCCTGGACGATGGGGAAACTTCCGAGCGGGTCATTGTGTCGGGCCTGGTGCCCTTTTATGCCGCCGAAGAGCTCCAGGGAAAACATATTATTCTGGTGATTAACCTCAAGCCCGCAAAACTCCGGGGAGTGAAAAGCCAGGGTATGTTGTTGGCTGCCAGCATTGGGGAGGGTGAAAAGGAGCTTTGTGAAGTCATTGAGGCTCCCTGGGCCAAGCCCGGAGCCAGGGTTACCCTGGGGACAATCGATGGCCAGCCTCTGGGCAGT
The DNA here is from genome assembly GCA_007129335.1 of Spirochaetaceae bacterium. Lineage (GTDB taxonomy): Bacteria > Spirochaetota > Spirochaetia > DSM-27196 > Salinispiraceae > SKVS01. The sequence goes on along the minus strand of SKVS01000274.1, from coordinate 1,361 downwards.
TTGGACTATCCTGAAGAAATGCCGCGAATCGATGTGGACACCTTTTTTGATATTCCTCTGGTATCGAAAAACGGCCTTGTCATGGTTGGCGATGGGGTGCTTCAAGTTGATGGTAAGAACCTCACTGCCGTGAAGGTTCCAGACGGTTCGGTAGGGTAGGGCCCTTTCCTTGAGTACGGGTTTTTCCCTTGAGCTGACTCCCGTTTCTGATCTTGGTAAGCTGGGTGGTTCAAATTTTCTCCAAAGCCGATTTTGGGCGGTGCACAAAAGTCGTTTTGGTTGGCAACCCTATGGATTCTGCTGTACCTGGAACGAATCCCCTGAACCTCTGTATCTTCTGGTGCTGGTTCGCCAATTCCGGCTGGGCCTGGCTTTGGCCTATGTGCCCCATGGTCCCGATGCGGTTCAGTGGCGGCCTTGTTTCCTCTCTGCAGAAAAGGCTGGATTGACTCCGGGGCAGGTACTCCAGGCCTTGGGTACACAGCTTGCTGCCTTTCTCCCTAAGGGGGTATTTTGTGTGCGTTTCGATCCAAATTGGCCTCAGGATTTTCTGATCTCCCATGATCCGGGTGCTCTGCTATCCTCAACACCTCTTTCCTCAACACCCCTGTCCGGGCAAGGGGAGCAACTGTCAGCCTCTATGTCGGCTCATGCATATTCACTGGATCTTTCTCCTTTGAAAAAAGCCGGGTTTGATGTACAACCGCCCGATACAGTATTGGTGGATCTCCGGCCAGACAAGGGCGATATTCTTTCTTCCATGAAATCCAAACACCGGTACAATATTCGGTTGGCCCAGAAAAAGGGTGTAAATATCCAGGTCTTTTCCCTGGATAATGAGGATTTTTTTCCTGAACTGGATCATTGGTACCAGCTCTATGGGGAAACCGCCCGGAGGGATGGAATTACCATTCATTCCAGAAATTACTATCGTAATGTATTTCAGGCTGCCCAGGCTTCCCATGAGGTTAAGGTGTACCTTCTTCAAGCTTTTCACGAACAGGACTACATTGCAGGAATTATTATTGCCCTGACCCCAAAAAGAGCTACCTATGTTTATGGGGCCAGTTCAAATCTGAAGCGGAACCTCATGCCGGCTTATGCGCTCCAGTGGAGGGCTATGGAATTGGCTAAAGAACAAGGAGCAGTGGAATACGATCTGTTTGGGATACCCCCGACTTCCGATCCCAACCATCCTATGTTTGGCCTTTACCAGTTCAAAACAGGTTTCGGAGGGCGTAAGGTTCATTACCCCGGTAGCTGGGATCACCGAACCCGATTGTTTATGTATTTCTTCTACACCTGGGCAGAAAAGATCAGGAAGATTGGAATTATTCTTCGAAAGAAAAAGTAGACTGTTG
>SKVS01000353.1 GCA_007129335.1 Spirochaetaceae bacterium | reverse complement strand
GGGGATGGGTCTGAATGGCCGCCTGGTACCATGGTCGTTGAGTTGCATTGAAGCCTTCCGGAGGTGTGTAGTTATTTATAAGGAGCGATCCGTCCAGGTAGCCAGAATAAATAAAATTTATGTTGGGGATGGTGTTTTGCAAAATGGAATACATGTTCAGGATTGTCTGGCGGGTTGCTTCTTCCTGGAAGTTCTCGTGGTTAAGTCCCGGTCCCGTTCCCGCAGAATATTCAACAGCTTTTCGCAGGGGCGCAAAGTATCCCCGAATCAGGGTTGTGACCGATCGGTTCTTATTTCGGATTACCGCCTCGGCGCTGGTTATGCCCTGGTTGTATAGGATTATGGAGATGGCAATGCTGAGGAGGAAAATTATGAAGAATGTAAGAATTGTGGCAATTCCGAATATTTGCTGCTGAAGTTTTGAAATATGTTTCATGTATGATCTCAGTATAGTGCACCAAAAATAAACTTCAACCTGTTAAGCGATGGGAGTGGAAAAAAGCTTGGAAGCAACACCAGCAGTAGAGCTGCGTCCTTCGGGTTGCCCCCATAGGTAGGGGTCATTGTTCATTTAATTTTGAAATTCCCTCTATATCCTTAATGTTTCGTAAGTCAACCAGCAGCTTTCGATAATTGGGCGATGGTGTGTATCCATACCACGCCAGGATACTCGGCAGGTAATACTCCCGGGCCTTCTGGGCTCCTGCCAGTATTTCCATAGATTGGTAGCTGACCGGTCCAGATCCATGTCGGGGCATGGTGCGAATCCAGCGATTTTTGGGACGCAGAGCGACTAATCCCCAGAATATCCCGAGAACCATGATCAGAAAAAACAGCGCGGGAAAAAGAAATTCTGGAATGTTGCGGGTCTGAACCATGGGTTGCCCGGGGCTTGGGGGTTGGGAAAGGGCATGCACCCGGGCTAAATACTGGAGTGTTACCCGGTCGCTGGCATGATTAACCAGGACAGCAGGATCAAACCGGATTGCCGGGGTAGGATCGACTATTCTGGTTGCTCCATCAGGGAGAACCAGGGTAACCCAGGCGTGACTGTCCAGTCCCCGTACTTCCGTAACTTCTTCCTGGGCAAAGCCTGTGTAGCCTTCGCTAAAATAAGCATGATAGCCCAGGGCTTGAAAGTACAGCACCCCAAAGGTTGCATAATGCAGGCAGTAACCGATTTCATCATCCAAAAAAACCGATAAAGGATGCTGACCTTCGGGGGGTACAACGGGACTGAGTCCGTAGAGGAAACCATCATCGAAGTATGTGTGCAGAAGCTGGATTTGGCTGTTCAAGGAAAGCCCGGCAGCCTGATTCACGAGGTCAGCAAGTTCCTGGGGTAGGGGGAGGTGGGTCTGTTCTGTCTGTTCATCATGGGATATTGGGTTGCCGGGATGAAAGTGAACTATGGTTCCCTGGGGAATGGGGGTAGACAAGGATATCGGTGGGACAGGTACGGCTGATTTTTTCGCATTTATTTCTCTTATTATTCCCATAACATGGCGAACGCCATTCAGGGTAAGCTCGTAGGGTACCGGTCCCCACCAGTATTCTGCAAATTCCAGGGCTACCGTCTGATCGGAGGAACGAAAGATCGCATAATCCTCAAGCAGGTTTGGGTGGGGGTGGAAAAACCATCCCCTGTGTCCAAGCAGAGACGCCCGGCGGTTTTCCAAATAGTATTTTCCCCTTTGGTCACCAGCTATTCTGAAGAAAACCTGGGAGCTTAAGCCCTGTGCGGGGCCGAATGAATCGTTTACCTGTCTGGTACCCTGGCCGGGAATACCGAGGATTAGCGGAAGGTTTTGAAACCGGGTGTTCATGAACCGAACCAGTACCTGATCCCAGGAAATTCTGGTGCCTGGTTGACCCAGGGGGGCTGCCATCATCAGCGACACAAAGAGTAGCCAGGGCAGGACTTGGGCCGTACGGGTTTTCAGAGAATATGATCCCAAACGGATGAATCCATAGAATCCTCCTGCAACCAGAAATGCCAGGGAGGCTTCTTTCGAGCCCGAAAGGAGCATCAGCAACCCGACCCAACAGTAGGTGGCCCCAAGTATGGATATGCCCAGGGATTTCCAGGATAGTCCACCAGAGCTGCGTACATGCCTTGAGGAAAGGGAAATCAATCCCAAAAGAAAGACGAACCAGAAGCTTGCCCAAAGAACCATCAACGGCGGACCGGGCTTAAGCAGGGTACCCCCATGTCCCTGATCGAACCAATGAAAGTACACCTCAACGGGAACCGAGGTGGCGTAGAGAATCAGGAAGAAAAAATACAACGTTAGGCTGGCATATTGGGCAAGGATGTTTATCCGCCTGAACAAGAGAGTTTTTCGCCCAGTTTTCTGCGCTGATCTGCGGGTTAATCGGTAAAATGATTGACGGTGCGACTCCAAACTCAATCCAAAATGTAATCCCAGAGCCAACAGCCCGGGAACCAGAAACCACAACACAGGGCCGTCGGGGCGGATAATGAGAAATGCAAGTCCGGGCAGAACCAGCCCAATCAACAGCTTCATAGTCAGTTCCCTGGTCCGTCCGATTGCCAAAGCAGGGGTTTTCACGGCAGGGCTACCTTACGGGAAATGTCGGCTGTGCTATCCAGAATAAGAACAGGGTTTTCCTGTCGTTTCTTCTGATGGTGGTCGGTACTCAGCATGCGAATAGTCTGTAGCTCCGGGTGATCTGCGGGATATCCTGGTGCGCAGAGAATGGCCTTACCCGTAATACCCCGCTGTAAGATTCTTTGGGCTGTTGATATGAATAGACTGTCTGCCCGGGTGCTGATGAAGAACATTTCGGTAATGTTGCGATAAGCCCGATGGGCCTCAATTTCCTGATCGGGATTTCCCTTCCAGTCGAAGAAAATGCTGTTGCTCCGGATCAATAATTCATTCAGGCTCTGAGTCATATCCTGGTTCCAGCCGGGCACCTGGGCATACCAGGGCCTTCCCAGGGTTTGGTAGGCGTTCAGCAGGGAAAAGAATGTTTCAATGGCACAGTCCTCGGCCGGGACCTTCCACTCACTGGGTGCCGGTTCTCCATTGGCTAACTGAATCCCCCGGGTATCCAGGAAGATCAGAGCGCAGCGATCAGAGCGG
>SKVS01000080.1 GCA_007129335.1 Spirochaetaceae bacterium | reverse complement strand
TATTGAAACAGTGAAACAATATCATCAAGATTCCTGACAATTCCCTGGGGAACCAGGTCCCGGGTTCTGGGGTCACTCTGGTGTAAACGCAGACTCCGCTTATCTCCGGCGAACAGCAGAGTCTGGAATCCAACCTGGGCTGCTGCCCAGCAATCCTTGAGCATGTCGTTTCCCACATACAGAACCTGGTCGGGGTGAATGCCCTGGTTTTCAAGGGCCTTTCTTGCGTGGGTATATAACCAGGTGTCCGGTTTACCCCTGGCATGCCTATAGGAAAAAGTCAGGTTTTCCGGGAGAAATCCCCATTCTTCCAGGGTTTTTCCCGTAAAGGCGGGAAACAGGAAGGGAGTATAGAATTGGGCATTGGATATTATTCCTGTGGTAAATTCCCTTTCCTGGATCCACTGGAGAAATGCCTTCAGGCCGGGCATGGGTGATACGGGGTTCACCAGGGTTTCGTAGTCCGTAGCAAAAAGCTCAAGATCTGCCTGGGTTGGAGTTTCCGGTGCTGGATCAGCCCATATGTCCGCCAGAAGGCTGCGCCACAGCTGCAGGATTTCCACTTCGGGGTAGGGTATTCCCAGGGCTTTTTTCTGTTCATGGTCCTTCCCAACGGCTTCCTGGAGAAGGGAGGGCAACCGATGTGCTGAAATTCTCAGGGACCAGCGATCATTCAGGGCCTGAAGCCGGGAATGACCTGCGCTGGTGTCCTCGGACAGGCTGATGTCGCCGGTTCCGCTGATTACCAGGGTACCGTAAATATCGAGTACCAGGGCTCTGATGTTTTCCGGTCGGGAAAGTTGGCCAGAACCAATATTGGGGTTGGCTGCTTGAATCTCATCATGACTTGGAATTATGGGCTTCAGGTCTGCCTGGTTTCGGGCAATGATTCCGGGTATGTCCATTAGCGGCCTCCCGCCATGAACTTCCAGGGATCCAGATAATCCATGAGCAGACCCTGTTTATCCACGGGCTCCGTTTTTTGTGCATAACCTGGTCTTTGGCTGTTCATCATGGTTTGGTACACCCTTTCCAGATTCTTTGCTGAAGCAGCGGCACCCCAATGATCGAGGGTCAAGTCCCGATTGTGTTGGAGAATTGCTTTTCCCCGATCCTGTTTCCACTGATTCAGGGTTTCCATGGTTTCAAGAATAGGATTCATCGATCGAATTGCCCACCGGTGCTCTGCCTGTCGGAGGTGCTGGAGCACCTGGGTCTGGCTTTCCCGGGTGAGGGCACCAAAATCCAGGAAATCACCCTGAAAGCGCTGGGAAAAAATCCCGGGAACCTCCTGGGCCAGGGTCTGAAGGATGTGGGGATCATTTGTACCGGTTACCTGGTAGATGCGAATTGATTCCTGTACCAGGGATACCCAGGTGTTTTCGAACAGATCCATGTCTACCAGGTCGACGGGAATTTTCAGGTCTTCGTACAACAGGTCCTGCTTCAGTCCTGCCTGGGAAAAATCTTGACACACACCGGGTATGTACCTTCCGGTTACGGGCAGGCCAATTGTCCAGGGCTCCAGGAAGGCGAACCCGAAACCTTCCTGAACGCTGGTGGTAACCGCTGCTGCTGCCTGAGCCAGCAGCGGTTCAAAGGTGCAAGTGTTCCCCGCTTCAAAAGCAACCGGACAGTTCAGGTCCTGGGCTGCCTGTTTCCAGTACTGGTACTGTTGTTGATCAGCGGGGTTATTCGGGGGAAGGGTAATGGCTATTCCGGTGCGTTCAAGCAAGAGCGTCAGGGCCAGGGCCTCTCCAATGTTTTTCCGGGGAATGGCCCGAACCGGGTAGACCAGGTACTGGTCAATAGTATTGTTCGAAGATCCGGTAAAATGGTGAAACAACCGGGGCAGGATGCAATCATTTGGGTTTTTTGCTTGTTTCGATTGGTCCGGACCTAGGGATTGACCCGACTTTACCACTTGACCGGTTTCTGAACAGGGTTCTGCAAAGTCCTCAGGCTCGGGAAGGGGACGGACCCGGTTAGGCAGCAGAAAAATGCCCCGGGAATCAGGACAATGCCGGGTAAAGAGCTCCCGGTCTCGGGAGTTGAGAAACCCATAAAACACCTTGGTCGGATATGCTTCCGGCGAATAGGCTGCAGGGCGGCCGTCCTCTGCTAAATCGTGAACCTGAAAAAGGATTTGGGTGGGTGCTCCTGCCTGAGCAAGAAGGCCGAACAGTTCGTTCAGGGCCGGCAGGAGCTGGGAATTTTTTGCTAACAGGGGATTATGAATGTGGAGAATCTGGGGCCATGGTGCCCTTGCCAGGGTCTGGAAAATGATCTGGCCCAGACCCTGGGGTCCCAGGGCATCGGAGCCGGTGCCATCGTAGTTCAGCTGTGGAATGACCTGAACCCCGGGAAGGTTTTGGAGATTTTCCCCAGCAAGAATGGTATACTTGTATCCCAGCTCTTCGCAGCTTTGGGCCTGATCCAGAATGACCCGGGTGACGCCACCGGGTTTCAGGTGGAAGTGGAGAAAAGCAACATTCATGGCTTGTGATGAGCCTCCCGGTATTCTGGGATCTCAATTATCGGGGGACGTTCGTTAGGAACCATTTCTTTGTCAATTTGCTGGTAGGTTCCGTCCTGTAGGCTGTGCTGGAGCATGTGGTTAAACATTTCCGTGTCTATGTGAATGAGCCCCAGTTTTTCTATTCGGCGCAAGAAAGTTTGCATGACTCCGAAGGCCATACGGCCCAGGGCCAGGGTATCCTGGTTCCGGTGCACCCGTTTGTCCAGATCAACCTGGGCCATAACATCCATGCCCCACCGTTCGTAAATATCCAGGAGCATGGAGGTTTCAATACCGTACCCTATAGGAAAGCTGACCTGCTCCAGAATGTCCCTGAATCCGGCGTACTCCCCGGACAGGGGCTGGATAATCTGGGAGAGTTGGGGGGTAAAGAGGCTGAACAGGGGGCGGATTACCAGTTCGGTTACCCGTCCTCCACCGCTGGGTTTTACTTTCCGGGAATCCAGGCTGATGGGCCGGTCATAGAAGGCTTTCACGTAGCGGATGTCATCCCTCTCGAGCAGGGGGCCAATCAGGCCGTAAACAAAGCGGTGGTGAATATTCTTAATGTCCGCATCAATATAGACAATGATATCCCCTTTCAGTACGTGGAGGGCCTTCCACAGGTTCTCTCCCTTGCCCTTATATTTCTCGTAGTTCGGAAGAATATCATCCGCAAGGTACACATCCACCCCGTAACTCTCGGCAATTTCCCGGGTGCGGTCGGTGGAACCCGAGTCAATGACCGCAATTTCATCTATAAGGGGGTAACGGAGCATGAGCTCCGATTTCATAATAATAATTTCTTTGGCAATGGTGTTCTCTTCGTTCAGGGTGGGCAGGCAGAGGCTGATGCTCAGCTTTTTTTTCCGCTTCAGTTCCACCAGGTGGCGTAAATCGCTGAATTGGGAGTGATGGTAGGTGTTTTTTTCAATCCAGGGTTGGGGCTCGTTGGTTTTTCTGGCGTGGGATTTCTTGGTTGTTTTACTGCTCATCTAACACTCCCTTTTCTATGGCGTGAATAATGGAAAGGACCTGGGCCACCCCCTTGTAAAGGGGCTCTATTTCTACCTTAGCGTCCACCGTATGGTAATCTTCCCCATGGCTCAGGCCCAGGGTAATTGCCGGAACTCCCTGGTTCAGGAAAATGCTGAGTTCCGACTCGCTGGAATGAACCCGGGGGGGAATTCCCAGGGCTTCCAGGGTTTGAACCGCCGTTTTTACCAGGGGATGATGGTATTCCAGTTTAGCCGCGTGAACTCCGCTTATTTCGTGGATTTTTACATCCACCAGGTATTCATGGGCTATGGAATCACCTATGGTTTCAATGCGGCGGGAAATTGATTGAACCATTTTATCATCCCCCGACTCAATCTGGAGCCCCAATGAGCCGCTGAGTGCCCGGTCCCCGTGTTTAATACCGCCCCGGATCTTGCCAAGAATTATTTGGGTAAAGGGGCGTTGGGGCAGCTGAATTTCCAGGATTTGATTAATGATTTCGTTCAAGATGAGTATTGCATTGTTGCCGTACTTATTCTCCCAGCCGGTTTTGTTGGGGATCTGACAGGTTATTTCCAGACGGGTCCTGGATCTGCTGCAATAGTTCAGCCTGCCAAGCTCCCCGCCTTCCAGAATGATTCCTGCCTCTATGGGGTGTTTCCAGTTTGCCAGAAACTCCCGTATTCCCCGAAGGTTGTAGTCGCCCAGGCTCTCGTTTAATCCCAGGAGGATAATATCCCGGGAAAAGGTTGCCCCGGTTTCCTGGAGGATTTCGGGTATGCTCAGCAGAACCCCCAGGCTGATGGAGTTGTCGATAATTCCGGGTCCGGAAATGGTATTGTCGTCAATACTTAAATGAATTTCCTGGTCGAAGTGGTACACCGTATCCATATGGGCTGCAATAACAATTGCCTGCTGTGACCGGCCTGTTCCCTTTATAACGCCTATAGGATTACCTGCCTGGTCGGTACTGCACTCATCCACACCAAGTTCACTCATCCGTTCCAGCAGGGCCTTTGCCCGTAGATTGGTATTGATGCTGCCCACCTCGTCTTCCTTGGTGTTAATACTGATTGGGGGTATTTGCCCAATGAGAATGGTATTAGTAATAATCCGTTCCCGTTGGTTCCTGATGGTGTCCAGAAGTCCAGGTAACTCGGCCAGTATAGGTTCCAGTTTTCTTCGTGTTCTCATGGTTGCTCCTTGGGGTGGGTATTGGTTGAATCCTCTGCAGGTACCAGCCACAGGTACTGCCAGGGCCCCAGAACAAGTTCCCGGGATTCATAGATGGTCTTGGTAAGCAGATCCTGATATTTGGGTGTTTCGTTGTGGTTCAGGGTACAGGTTTGGTCACTTCCTTTTGTATTGACCAGGGCCACAATGGTTTCTCCCCGCTTGCCAGTGCTCCGTTGAACCGCAAAAATGCTCGGATTATTCACATCCAGAATAATGTGGGGAACAGTGGGTCCAAAGGCCGGGGAAGAACGGCGGATTTCCAGCATGTTCAGAATTCCGGTCAGGATTTTTGTTCGCAGGTGTTCAGGATTTGCCAGCTGTTCTTCCAGTTCTGCAAGAAAGAGTTTTTCCCGATTCAGGGCACGGTTTGCTCCGGTCAGTTCCAGGCCCTCGGTAAAGTTTTGGCTGCCCAGGAGGCTGTGAATGTATAGGGCTGGGACGCCCGGCAAAATACACAGAATGGATTGGCTTGCCAGGAATTTTTGGACCCTGTCCTGTTCTGGAAGAGAGGGTTCACATACTGCGGAGAAGAATGTGGTATTCAGTTCGTAGGGAATAGGCCCTTCGCTTGTGGCCTTGTAGTTAACCTTGCCTCCCCGATCCAGAACCGATTGAACCAGATTATCCTGTTCCTGTTGACTTAAGATTCCGTGGGTCGGGGTCATGCCGATGCCATCGTGGCTGGAGGCAAAATTCAAGTAGGTAGTGTAGGGGGTTACCTCAATGGTCTTTGCCCAGGTACTAAGGGTTTGGGCAGATCCTGTCAGGAAGCTATGAAGTATAAGGGGCGGCAGGGAGAACTGGTAAATCATATGGGCTTCATTCATCCCATTACCGAAGTAGCTGATGTTTTCCCGGTGGGGTACATTGGTTTCGGTAATGATGACTGCATGGGGGGCATGGTTGTCCAAAATAGTTCGCATGAGTTGAACAACCCGGTGGGTATTGGGGTGGTGAATGCAGGAGGTGCCCAGTTCCTTCCATAAATAGGCTATGGCATCCAGGCGGATTATTTCGCAGCCCTTGCTGATCAGGAACAACAGGGCATCTACCATCTTCAGGAGGACCCGGGGATTCGAGAAATTCAGGTCAACTTGGTCAGCCGAGAAGGTGGTCCAAATATGGCGTTCTACATTTTCTCCGTCGGTTGTTTTTCCCGGGAATCCGGTTAATAAGGGGTGGGTCCGGGGGCGAACAACCTGGGAAACATCGGTGTCCGGTGGAAGGTCAATAAAATACTTGTCGAAGTTCCGGTTTCCTTCCAGGTAGGCCTTGAACCAGGGGCTTTTGGCCGAACAATGGTTTAACACCAGATCTGCCATTATCCGGTAGTTTTTTCCTAATTCCTGTACATGGTCCCAGGTTCCCAGGCGGGGATTTACCTGGTAGTAGTCGACTACAGAAAAACCATCGTCCGAGGTATAGGGGTTAAAGGGGAGAATATGAATTGCGCCGAATCCCCGGTGAGCATAGGTTTCCACAAACCGATGAAGGCAAGCTAATGGTGGGGGGGCGCTCGTTTTGCCAGTATCAGGATATCCTCCCCCTACCCCAAGACGTGCCTGCACATCAGCAGGGGGATGTCCTGGAAGAATTGAGTCTCCATAGGTTATGAGAATGGTGTCCTTTTCACTCAGGGGAAGGCGGGTGTTCCCGTGCCCGGAAGGTTTGGGCATGGGGTAGGTTTGAATGACTGCAAGCAGATCTGTGGCCAGTTCCTCACTGTTAGCCCCAGGGTACAAGGCTTGGAGGTAGCCGGCATAGGGGGAAATATCCTTTTCCATGTCGGTCTCCTAGGGGTTCATGGTACTGATTGAGGAAAAAAAATACAAGACTGGGAGTTTTTTTCTGGTCAAAACGGAAGAACTAGCGTATATGAGAGTCATGAAAGAGAAAAATTCACGAACACTTGTTATTTATAATCCAACTGCGGGCAAGGGCAGGGCTGCATCCCAGCAACAGGATGTGGAAAATAAGCTTCATTCGGTAGGACTTTCCTTTTTACTGCAGCGCACCGAGGCTCCCGGACATGCCTTCCAGCTGGCTAAGAAAGCCGGTGATGAAGGCTTCTCCCTTGTGGTAGCCGCCGGTGGAGACGGGACAGCGAATGAGGTGCTCAATGGGCTCCTGCAGGTCCGGGAAGCAGAAGCGAACGGTTCGATGATTCCCCATTTTGCGGTACTTCCTCTGGGCAGGGGGAATGATTTTTCCCACGGTGTTGGGGTGCCGGGGGATTGGGGCGAAGCAATTGATTTGCTGGCAACGGGGGTATCCCGTCCCATGGATGCGGGCAAAATAACCGGTGGGGATTATCCCCAGGGAAAGTATTTTGGCAATGGAATAGGCATTGGTTTTGACACCCGGGTTGGGCTTGAAGCATCTAAAATGACCTGGGCCAAGGGTTCTTTTGCCTACGTTTTTGGGGCATTAAAAACCTTTGCTCTTTATCCTCCTGCACCGGATGTATCAATTCACTATAACGGTCAGAAGCTGGATCTCACCAGTCACCAAATATCTATTATGAATGGAACCCGAATGGGCGGGGTTTTCTTTATGGCTCCCGATGCCAAAACCGACGATGGACTCCTGGATATGTGTGTAGCGGGAAACTTGAATCGCCGGGCAATGGTCGATCTGATGGTCCGGTATACTAAGGGCACCCAGGCCGATCATCCCCAGGTCCAGGTACACCGGGCTCCCCACTACACCATTCAAGCCCGCTCCGGATCCCTGGTCTGCCATGCCGACGGAGAAACCATTTGCCTCGATGGCAAAGAGCTGCAGGTGGAGTGTCTGCCCCAGGCTCTCATGCTCCGAGGTTCCCGACATGCTGTTTCCACAACAGGTAATCCAGTTACTCCAGGCGCTGAATTCCCTCAGGAGCCTTTAGAGCAGGATGGAAAGGCCCAATGAAGAAGGCTGCCTGGCTGGTTACGCCGGTAATACGGGCCATTTTCTCGGTACTGTGCCGCATTGATTCCCAGGAATTAGAAAAAGTTCCCAAAAATGGCCCGGCAATTGTCGTACTTAACCACATTAACTTCCTCGATGCTCCGGTCATTTATGCCTGCCTGTTTCCCCGGCCGGCTATTGGAATTGCCAAGCAGGAAACCTGGAATAATCCCCTTTTTGCTTTTCTGGGCAATGTATGGGAAGCTATTCCCCTGAACCGTAACGGGGTGGATCGTGCAGCTCTGGATCGGGCTCATGAGGCCTTGAAACAGGGGAAAATCCTTGTCCTTGCTCCCGAGGGCACCCGAAATCCTCTAGGAACCCTTCAGCAGGGTCATCCGGGGGTTGTGAGCATTGCTCTGCGATCCGGCGCACCCATTATTCCCCTGGGACATACGGGGGCCCAGGATTTCTGGACAAACATGAAACGGTTCAAACGTACTAAGTTCCACATAAGGGTAGGACAGCCATTTTATCTGGATGCATCCGGGGACCCCTCTGTTGCAAAAACAGGAACAACCAGGGAAAAACGTCGAAAAATGGCCGATGAAATCATGAAAAGAATTGCCTTAGTGTTGCCAGAATGGCAGCATGGAGTTTATTCTGGTACACTGTTTCAGAATTCCCAAGAAGAATCCGCCATTCGACTGGTGAAATACGAGGACCTATGACCGATAAAATAGCTTTTTTCGATGTTGACCATACCATAACCCAGGGGGCGACCGGCACCTGGTTTGCCATAGAGGCGGTACGCCAGGGGGTGTTACGCCGCCGCAATATTCTTTCTCTGCCCTTTTATATTTTTCTCTACCGCTACGGACCGGTTAAGAGTTTTGGTCCGAACAGGGTTCCAACTTCGGTACCCCTCCTGGAGGGAGTTCCCTTCGACGAATTAAAGCAAATTGCCGAGACTGCTTTCGGATGGTATGCAGAAAAACGCATTTACCCCGGTGCCCGCCAATGGGTTCAGAATATGCGGGACGAGGGGTACACCATAGTATTTGCAACCTCATCCTTCGATTTTATCGTAGAACCTCTGGCCAGGGAGCTCAAAGCAGACCATGTTATTTCCACCCGGTTCGAAATAATTAATGGAATAACCACGGGAGTTATTGAACACCTGACCTTCGGTCCGGAAAAGCGAAATGAATGCCGACGTATGGCCCAGGAGCACAACATTCCTTTAGAGAACTGTGCATTCTTTTCAGACAGCATTCATGACCTTCCCTTATTAGAGGAGGTCGGACGGCCAATCGCTGTAAACCCCGATTACAAGCTCAAGCGTCAGGCAAAAAAACGCGGTTGGGAAGTTGTAAAATTTACCGTGTGAAAAAGGGTTGAAGAACCGGAGCCAGCTTCATTATTCAGCTCAAGCTGTTAATCAAAGAACTGGGGTTCCCGGACTTTTTGTCTTGCTCCATTCCCACAGGGCTTTCTGATCCTCTTCCTTAATAACGCCCGCTGTGGTGTTTACCGGTTCTGATTTATAACAGTAGGTTCCGTTCAGCTTGGCTGCTCCAGGGGAAGTTGCCAGCCAAATACCCGTTTGCGCCCCCTGTTCCGGAGTAATTGCAAACTTGGACATGAGCCAGGAAAAAATTCTGCTTCCTGTGGTATGGGCTTCCTGTTTGCCGAAGTTTGTGCGGACAAAACCCGGATGAAAGCAGTTCACAGCAATTTGGGGGGTATCAGTGCCGTTATTCCGATTTCCCGCCTCTAACCGTTTAGCTAATTCCCGGGTAAAGTAAATGTTGGCCAGTTTACTGTCTCCGTAAATCTTGAACGCCCGGTATTTTGTTGGATTATCCAGCTGATCTACAACAATTTTTCCCATTCGGTGTGCACCCGATGAAACATTTACAACCCGCACGGGAGCAGAGGCCTCATTATCAGATTCCAGTGCCGCTGCCGTACTTTGAAGCAGCGGTAATAGAGCCAGGGTTAAGCGGTAATATCCCAGGTGATTCAAGGCGGTGGTATATTCTATGCCCTCGGAGGTCATTTGTTTCCGGGCAAAGTATCCTCCAGCATTGTTGATGAGCACGTGGAGGTTCGGGGACCAGTCTTGAATTTCCCGGGCAACCCTCAGGCAGTCCTGCTCAAGGCTCAAATCGGCAATGAACAGTTTCAGCTCCTGGGGGCTGTGTTGGTTGTTCACCGAATATTGACTAAGAATGGTTTCCCGGGCCGCAGTTCCCCGTTCGAGGTTTCTGCATACCATTGCTACCTGCCAGCCCTGTCCGACCAGGTGCTTGGTCATTTCAAATCCAATTCCGGAATTTGCTCCGGTTACTACAGCGGTTTTCTTTTCCATGGGATTAGGATACTGAAAAATGTACCGGAAGGGTAAGGGAAAATACTGTTCCCGCTGATGAACTGCTTTTGACAGTGATGGTACCACCGTGAAGGGTGACAATTTGCTGGGTTATGGTCAGTCCGAGTCCGGAACCAGGGCTGGTTCTGCCGTTGTCAGTCCGGTACAGCCGGGTGAAGATTTTCTCCTGCTGTTCTTCGGTAAGGACTGGGCCGGTATTTGAGACCGAAATTTGGTATTCCTTTGGTGATGTTTGGCCCCACTGAATAGCAATGACCGTGTGGGTAAACGAATAGGATACGGCATTAGAAACCAAGTTCGATACTGCACGATACAACAGGGGTTCATCTCCGTGGATGAGCAACTTGGGCCCTGAGCATTGGATTGTAAGATTTCTTGCCTGGCTCTGGGAAGCAAACCGCTTTTCCAGACTGTCCATGAAGGAAGCCAAATCAATCGGCTGAATATCCAGAACAAGTTCCGGAGTTTCCAGACGGGTTAATTCTTCCAGATCGGCGATTAAATCCTCCATACGTCCAAGCTCTTCCTGAACGCTCTTTATCCGTTCGGAGGTGGGTTCGAACACTCCATCGAGGAAGGCTTCCAAACGGACTTTTATAGATGCAACGGGGGTTCGCAGGTCGTGGGTTATGTCCTGAGCCCATTGGGATCTTATTTCCCGCTCCCGGGACAACCGTTGGGCCATAATGTTGGCTGCCTGGGCAATTCTGGCAATTTCCCGGGTTCCGGTTTCGGGAATTCTATGGGCGAGGTTGCCTCGGGCAAAGGTGTCGATTCCTTCACTTACCAGGTTTGCGGGTTTAACCAAACTGCGGGAGAGAAAAATTCCAGCGCCGATGCCGATTAGTAAAGCGGCGATTGAACCAAAAACCAATGCGGAAACCAGGGTGTTTAAAAATGCTACATTCGAAGCATCGTTTCTGAATTGAGTTGTTCCGGCAGCATAGTACCCCGCGAGTCTGGAGTCGATATACACCGGTTCCAGATTTTCTGTTCCCTGTCCCCGGTGTCGACTGGTTCCTCTGTTTGTTGCCACCAGTACCCGGTTTATGTCGTAGAGAAACAGGGGTACATCCATGGTGAAGTTCTCTACTGGTATGGGTTCAGATGGTCTTTGTAATCCAGCGAAATCCAGAAAAAACTCTTCAGCATAAGCTTGAATTGCCCCAATACGACTCTCACTCCAAATTGCAGTGGATCGATGGTAACCAATGAAGAGCACTGTACCGAGCACCGATACCAGCATAACCAGGGTCAATGTGAATGATAGGACAATCCGGGCAAAAAGGGTTTTCATTGATTTTTCACCCCTTCAAAGCGATAGCCGAAGCCCCGAACAGTTTGTATCCAATTCGGAGATCCCAGCTTTGACCGGAGGTTTTTAATGTGGGTATCAACGGTTCGCTCAGATCCTTCGGCAATGTAGTCCAGACAGGCACCGAGGATCCGGTCCCGACTGAGGACCATTCCTCGGTGTTGGGACAGGTAGGAAAGGATTTTCCATTCAGCTCCGGTCAAATCCAGGGATTTTCCATTCATGAGTGCTGAATGTCTTGCCTCATCCAGAATAAGAGTCTGGGTATGGCTTGCCTCTTCCTCCTCTGGGAGAGTCCAATGGTTGGTTTGGGGAATGTCTCGAG
>SKVS01000305.1 GCA_007129335.1 Spirochaetaceae bacterium | reverse complement strand
GGGCCACAGACCTGGCTTTTTCCATTTTCTGTTGATCCATAGCACCGGGGGTAACAACTCCGTATTGGCTAATGAGGGCAGGGAGGTCTGGCAGCTCATTTATGCTGAATAACAGGTCAAAACGCTGAAGGAATTTTTCCCGATCTGCCGGCAGTATGCATCCGCTGACAAAGGTCAGGAGGTTTTTCCGGTTTTTCCATTTATTCCACTTGGCGATTTTTGAGTAGACCTTATCGATTGCCTTTTGCCGGACAGAACACGCAACAATACCAAGAAGATTCGCATCCTCCTCGGTTTCGCTTGGGCTATAGCCCATTGCGTGGAGGACGGAGCTGATTCTTTCAGCATCGCTGTGATTCATTTGACATCCCAGGTGGATGAGATGGTATTTCATAACAAACTATCCTTTGATTTTAAAAATAAACCTCAGCAAAAATATTTTTCCCTTCGACTCCGGCGTTTGTCAGGATATCATAGACCTCATAGATCATATCGCAATTGCCGCAGAGGTAGAATAAGCCCCGGGAATCCAATGTTCCTTCTGCCAGTGCCAGCCTGGCATACTCTGAAACCCTGCCGTGAAAGTCGGCATTTGTATCCTGGCTGGTGCAGTGTATAATTTTGTTTTCAGGATAATCCTGATGGTCATAGTTCTCGTAGGCCTTTCTCGTTCCATGGATTATGAGACAGTCGAGGCTGTTGTTACTTTGTATGAAACTATGGAATGGGGAAATACCCGTTCCGGTTCCTATACAGTATAGCGGCAGGTCTCCATGGTCGGGCAGGGTAAAAAAGCCAAAAGGCCCTTCCACATAAACCAGGTCACCGGGTTTCAAGGCTTTTAACTTTTTGCTCACGTACCCGGCTTCCACTTCTTTAATAAGAATTTCAATGTATGGGGCCTGGGTTGGGGAGTAAATTGAATACTCTCGCATATTAATGTCACCCTTTGGCCCTACACTGACATACTGGCCGGGCTGAAAATCCATTACCCCCCGTTCGAAGCGCAAAACAAATGTAGAATTGGTGAGGTGTCGGATATTCAGAACCTTCTTGTACTGAACCAATCTGCTTGTTCCCATAGGAGGGGTAATCTCTGCTTCCATGGTATCCTTTGTAGGGTGCAATCAGTTCTCAGGGAATGATGCACATGATCAAATATTACTAAAGTAGTACACTATAGCGAAAAAACCTTCCCTATTCAACCGAAAACCAGGGCAAACCCAGGGTAATGATATTCTCTCACCAACTATCAATGCCCTGGGTTTGCCCTGAACCGAAAACCCCAGGCATTTCTCCGGGAAAAAAGTGACTTTTCCGGTGAACTTGGGTATCATTGGATGGAATATATTTCAGGAGTCGTACGTGGCACAAGAGCAACACACCGCAGTAAGTCGGAAACCCGACTGGCTGAAGGTTCAATTAAATACAACACCAAAGTTCAAAGAACTGAAACAGCTCATAAAGGAAGAGCGTTTAAATACGGTATGCGAAGAAGCACGGTGTCCCAATATTCATGAATGCTGGGGCACCCATAAAACCGCAACCTTCATGATCCTGGGCGATACCTGTACCCGGCGATGCAGGTTTTGTGCGGTTAAAACCGGCTTACCCTCGGGGGTAGATCTGGGAGAACCCAAGAGGGTGGCCGATTCAGTGGTACGTCTGGGTCTGGCCCACGTGGTAATTACCATGGTAAATCGGGATGATTTGAAAGATGGTGGTGCTATGATTATGGCAAACACCGTGCGGGCTATTCGGTCTGCCGCACCCGATTGCTCCATTGAAGTATTGAATTCCGACCTCATGGGAAATGCCGAAGCAATTGAAATTCTTACTACATGTAAGCCGGATATTCTCAGCCATAATCTGGAGACCGTACGGCGGTTAACCCCGGTTATCCGGTCCCGGTCGAGTTACGACCGAAGTTTGGAATTTCTCCGGATTGCCAAGGAACTGGATCCCCAGAGCATAACAAAATCATCTATCATGCTTGGTTTGGGTGAACAGTACGACGAAGTTCTCCAGGTAATGGATGACCTTTTATCTGTCGGGGTAAGCCTTATGAATATGGGGCAGTATTTGCAGCCCAGCAGAAACCACATACCCGTACAAAAGTATTGGAGCCCTGAGGAGTTCAATTCTCTGAAAGACCGGGCGCTGGAAAAGGGATTCATCCATGTGGAAGCAGCTCCCCTGGTACGGTCCAGTTACCATGCGGGAGAACAGCTTGCCCAATATAGGAGAAACTACCATCCCCTGGGTGCGGACCTGGATGCTTGAGTATGCCAGAGCCCCTTATTCTCCTTTCTCCCAGCAAAACCATGAACCGGGAGGACCTGGCATGTTCCCTGCATACCCGGTTGACTCAGGAACCGGAATACCCGGAATTAACCTGCCCTGGGGTAGATCCGCCATTCACCGAAAAGCTCCTTTCTGCCCTGGGGATGCTTTCCCAGGCCGATCTCAGGGATTTTTTTGGTATAAGTGAGAAACTTGGGCAGACAGTCAACGAGTATTATCCCTACGAGGGAGAGCTGTACCCCGCGTGGTGTTGGTACACCGGCGAGGCTTTCAAATATCTGGATCTTCCTTCACTTATGAAATCATTACCTTTAAAGGCAAACCGAACGATCAGGATCCTTTCGGCCCTTTACGGAATGGTTTCGCCTATGGACACAATTCAGCCCTACCGGCTGGATTTTACCCTGGGCCAGGTACCGGGTTTCGATGGTTCTGCTTCACTGAGGCAGCTTTGGTCCAGCAGGGTTACCGAGTCATTGAATAAGTCTGTCCAGGACGTGCAGGCTTCCTTTGTTCTTGGTGCAGCCAGTCAGGAGTACGAAAGCCTGGTGGATCCAGGCAGGCTCCACGCCCCCTTCATCAGGGCGGAGTTTGTTCAAAGCCATCCCAGAACCGGGCTGCCAACACGAATAAGCGCCCGGGCAAAACAAGCCAGGGGAATGCTTGCCCGCTGGGTTGTTCAACAAGACATAACACCCGGCTCTCATGGGGGAGAATTAAGGGATTTCTTTCAGGATTTTACCCTCGATGGCTACCGTATGGAATCATGGGATAAACCGAAAGAAGGATTCTGGGTTGTAACTTATATCCAGACTTCTTCCGGCTAATGCCCAATTTAGCCAATGGCGATCATTCGCTCGACGGATTTTCTGGCCCTGTCAATAATGTCCTGAGGAACTTCCACTTCAAATTGGAGATTGAGCAGGGCCTCGTACACCTTGGGAAGGGTAATTTTCTTCATATGAGGACAGGTCTGGCAGGTAGAAACAAAATTCTTTTCGGGAAAAACCGCCCGCAGGTTATCAGCCATGCTGCATTCGGTAATGAGCATGATGTTTTTTCGTGGGCTTTGGCGAATTGCATCTTCCATTTGGCTGGTTGATCCGGCAAAATCGCTTTCTCCGGTTACCGGAGTATCGCATTCCGGGTGGCTGACCACAAACAAATCGGGGTACTGACGTCGTGCTGCCTGAATATCCCGGGGGGTGAACTGTTCGTGCACCATGCACTTTCCCTTTTCCCAGGAAATAATTTTTTTGGTCGTTTGCTGGGCAATGTTTTTTGCAAGATACGCATCGGGTAAGAAAATGACCGAATCTGACTCCAGGCTTTCCACTACCTTAAGGGCATTGGAACTGGTACAGCAAATGTCCGTCTCGGCTTTGACCGCTGCACTGCAGTTAACATAGGTAACAACGGGGACCCCAGGGTGTTGGGATTTAAGATTTCGGACATCTTCTGGGGTAATGCTTTCTGCAAGGCTGCATCCAGCATCAGGATCCGCAATGAGGACCTTTTTCTCAGGGTTTAAAACCTTGGCAGTCTCTGCCATAAAGTGAACCCCATTGAAGAGGATTATGTCCGCATCGGTTTCAGCTGCTTTTCTTGCAAGTCCCAGACTATCGCCAATGAAATCGCTGACACCGTAGAATACATCGGGGGTCATGTAGTTGTGCCCAAGCACGGTGACATTCATTTCTTTTTTGAGCTTGCGAATCTTCTCTATGAGCTCGAGGGAAAGATCTATTTCGTGGGGCATCATGGATCTTTCCAATTGTGCCCGAAGGCCTTGTATTGTAGGTTCAATAATCATGGTACTATAATAGTCAAACCTTGGGGATTGGGCAATTGGTATGGTCAGCCAGGCAGACGGTGTTTTTCCCCCCTGTTTTAGCACTGTACAAGGCCTTATCTGCCCGTTCAATAAGGTTGGTAGGACTGAGATCCCGCGACGGGTCGTAGAGTGCAATTCCCAAGGAAATGGTTACGCTAAGGCTGGTTCCCTGATAATCCAGTCGGGAATCCTGAATTGAAATTCTAATGCGTTCGGCAATGGCTATAGCCGTTTCCTGCTCGCAATCCTTAATGAGCAGAACAAATTCCTCTCCTCCGTATCGGGCTGCTAGATCGGTTCCCCGAATATTGTTCAGCATAATGAGGGCCACATTCTTGATAACCTGATCCCCTGCAACGTGCCCATGGGTATCGTTGAGTTTTTTGAAATTATCGATGTCCAGCATAATGAGAAACAGGTTTTTCTTTCCCCTCCGGGCATCGCTCATGGTAGTGCCTAGATTATCCATGAAAAAATGCCGCATTTTCAAATGGGTCATCATATCGGTGGTGGTTACCTCGTATAACCAGGCGTTGTATACCGCAACCCCGCAGAGGGTAGCTATGGTCATGGCGTACTGCCGATCATCCGGACTGAAGGGTTTTTCGTCTATAGGTTCTCCCAAAAGGATAATCCCGTTTATTACATTTTTACTTCGCAAGGGGATTACCAGACAAGGATCCAGGGTGGTAATTGCGGAAAGGCTCTGCACTTCCGGAACGTGCAGCCTTAGCTCTTCCATGGTATGACATTCAAAATGATCCTGAAGGTAGGGCAGGAGTCGGTGGTCCTCGGGAATCATATAGGAAACACTGTGATCTATGTCAAAACCAACCTGATTTCGGTGGAGAACCAGGTGATGACGGGATATATCTTTGCGGACAAAAATACCGGCCTTTAGTACCCGTAATTGGCCCATACAGATATAGAGAACCGACTGTATGAGGGTATTAAATTCGAGGCTTGAGTTTAAGCTCTTGGAAAGTTCGATTAATTGGGTTAAATCATAGATTTTCTTTTCATACTCGTACGTCAGAGATTCAATACGTTGTTCAAGAATTTGTACTTTGCTTTTCCGGGGCATTTTCTCTCCATGGGCATGGCTTTCGAATTCAGTGTACTACATTTTTGCTTTGGTTACCAAAGGTTGGATCAGAAAAAGTACGGATTAATTTAATCCTAGTTATTCGCGCTAGTTAAATAAATTAGCTATGTCCTGATCCTCTCCGAGAATTTTTTTCAACTTCTGGGTGGTAGTAATTCTTTCGGTATGTCTTTGGGCTGCGGTTATGATCCGTTCAAACCGGGTACACAGGGACAGGCTTTCCAGATTTTCCTGTTTTTCTTCTATACTTAGAATATCCGCGCTTGTGAGAAGAAAACTCAGCCTTTTTAAATCGAGTTTCTCAAACTCCGCAGTGTCAAAAGGTTTTCCTGAAAGATCAGCTATGGTTTTTAATGCCTGTAGAGCTTGAACCGCCAATTCCCTAGCCTGTGAATCGTAGACATTATTTTCATCATCAAAAAAAACTACATCAGCCTCCATATACAGCTGATCCTCATAAATACGGGTTATGAAAAAGCGTTGTTTACCCAGGCCAAGAAGATCCATCCTGCCATCATCGTAGGATCGGATAATTTGTTCAACTTCCACACTGGCCCCATGTTTTAACAGGGTAGTGCCATTGTAGTACACAATGCCAAAATCTTTTTTCCCCTGGATACAATCGTTTATGAGAGCTTTATAACGTTCTTCAAATATGTGCAGGGGCAGTCTCATTTCAGGAAGCATTACGAGACCGAGGGGGAATAGGGGGATTTTTTTCTTGTTACTCATGTCCTGATAAAAATACAAATATATTCCGGAGTAAACCAGTATTTTTCTCCAGGTATTCATATTTGCTTAAAAAAAAACCGCCCGGAAGATATTTTGGCTTGACAAATCAAGAATTTGCTATTCCTAAAGCTGCAGGTTTCTTGACCGGCATTCAGGTTTTCTCTATAGTGTTTCCGGCTACCCACCACTTATCCTGCACACATGGAGATCAATAATGAGGAATCAGACCAAGATCCTTGCAACTATTTCGGATTTGCGCTGCGATCCGGATTTTATTAGGACACTGCACAACGAGGGCATGACCGCTGTCCGCTTGAATACCGCCCATCAAAGTTTTGACGATACCCTGAGGGTAATTGAAAATGTTCGGAAGGTGTCGGACAAAATACCCCTGGTTCTGGATACCAAAGGTCCAGAAGTAAGAACCACGAAAAAAAAAGATGAAGACATTTTCGTCAAAGCGGGCGATATAGTCAAAATTATCGGCGACCCAGATCATCTTTCTACTCCAGATGTAGTTGGGGTCACCTACAAAGGTTTTGTCAAGGATGTTCCTGTTGGTAAACAGATTCTTATCGATGACGGGGATATTTCATTGAGGGTTATGGAAAAGGATGATCAATTCCTAACCTGTAAGGTTGAGAATGAAGGGGAAATAGGATCCAAAAAAAGTGTCAATGTTCCAGGGGTTCATATAAGCCTGGCATCAATTAGCGAGAAGGATTTTCAATACATCAATTTTGCTATTGAAAACAAGGTCGATTTTATTGCTCACAGCTTTGTCAGGAACAAGCAGGACGTGGACGATATTCAGCGAATCCTCAATGAGAAAAATTCAGCTTGTCAGATTATTGCGAAAATTGAAAATCAGGAAGGAGTCGATAATATTGATGAAATTATCGACAATGTCTACGGTATTATGGTTGCCCGGGGAGATCTGGGTATTGAAATAGCTGCGGAAAAAATTCCCGCAATACAGAAAATGATTATCCGAAAATGCCGGGAGAAGTGTAAACCCGTTATTACTGCTACCCAAATGCTCCACACGATGATCAAGAAACCCCGGCCCACCCGAGCCGAGGTAAGCGATATTGCCAATGCGGTCTACGATGGTACCGACTGTCTCATGCTTTCCGGCGAAACAGCCTACGGTGATTACCCGGTTGAAGCGGTAAAGACCATGGCGAGGATCGCCAAATACAGCGAAGAACAAACCCCAGCAATGATGGACATAAAGGTTGACCCATCGAGTAAAGAAATTCCTGCATTCCTTGCAGAAATGGCAATTGAAGCTGAGAACCGCCTGAATATTAAGGGAATCATAATCGACACCAGCACGGGCCGTACAGCCCGGTACCTTTCAGCCTACCGGGGCAATATACCCATGTTTGTTGAATGTTATGATGAAGATGTCATGCGGCGCTTGGCAATAACCTATGGGGTTCATGCAAATATTATGGAAAAAGACACCACAGGTCACGATGACTTTGTTCACCGATCATTGAACCACCTTGTGGAAGAAGGTCAGATATCCGGGGAAGACACGGTACTCATAATGGCTGGAAACTTTGGTCCTTCCACCGGTGCTTCATTCATTGAGATATCTACCGTTAACAATCTTCTTACCGACTAAAGTATTTTCCCCCTTGAATCTTGAGACACCCGGCTTCTCAGGATTCCTGTGGGGACGTGGTCCTTTTGGGGTCCCGGTGCAAAGATTTTACCCAGGGTAGACCTAGCTCACCGGATCTCACCTATTTTCCCCTTTCAATATTCACCATAATCGTTTGTCCTGAGATTTTGCCTTGTTTTCCCAGGTAAGGCTTGTTACCCTTATACTATGGAAATAACCAACCCAATACAACTTACCAAGACCGAGGTGCGTCTCCTTGGGCTTCACAGCGTGTTGAACATCATGAATGTTCTGCTGTACAACCTTTCCCGATTGGAGAATGCTTACGGCAACTACCCTCTGTTGTCGAATGGGGAATTACGCATATTCACCCTGTCCCGTGCTCTTAAGGAAGACATGTCGGACAAGGACCTTCTGAATGAACTCTTGCAGTTTCCCAAGGAATTGAATCAGCTTTTTCAGGAGTTGCAAGGGTTTCTCAGAGATGAAGGTCAAGGCATGGATGTTTTTGATGAGGTTTATGATAATGTCAAAACTATTCTCCAGATTACCGAGGTTCGTATTCGGGAGCTCCTTGCCCGGGTAGAGAATCCCCTTTCGTGGGGGACCTTTTCTCTTGAAGAGCTTCAGAGAAATTACCAACAAGCTTTAAGTGCAATCGAAAAAAACAGTCTGGGTTCCTATTCCATTGTATTCGATCTGGCCGAACACGAAGAGGGAAAGTACTTGGTACAATTTACGGTAGAATCCCATAATGGAAACTCGGTTAACATGCCCAACGTTTTTCAGGATATTCTCCGCGACCTGTTGGCTAATGCCCGAAAGTATACCCCACCTGGTGGAACGATAAGCGGAGGAATTAACGATACAGGAAAGGAAGTTCATATTGTGGTTCAGGATACGGGTATGGGTATTCCCTCTTTCGAGCTGCCGGCCATTGTCGACTTTGGTTTTCGAGCCTCAAACGTACAATCCATGAATACCTTTGGTGGGGGATTCGGGCTGACAAAGGCCTATTATTTTACCAAACTGTTTGGCGGGCGTTTCTGGATAGACAGTGTATTGGGAGAAGGAACGAAAATAAAAATTTCCCTTCCGGTGGTTGACACAATATAATAAAAAATGTATATATAGAACTCACAATATTAAAGGAGTTTTATATGAACAAAAAACTTGTATTCGTCGGCCTTGGTGCCTTGGTTGCCGGAGTGGTTCTCACCGCTGTCATTGGTTTTTTTAGTCTGCCCTCATTGATGATGCTGGAAGACCGGAGCCCAAATGATTTTGAGACAACAGTAGCATTGTTTGAACAGGAAGTTCGGGCTGGTGGCTGGTCAGTATTGAAGGTACACGACATGCAGGGCATTCTGAAAAACCATGGGCACGATGTTGCAGCGGTCAAGATCTATGAATTGTGTTCTTCCCGCTATTCCGCTGAGATCCTTGCCCTTGATGATGAGCGTATTGTTTCTCCCCTCATGCCCTGCCGCGTGGCAATTTATGAAAAAAGCGATGGGTCGGTTTACATTGCCCGAATGAACAGCCAGCTCATGGCTATGCCCTTCGGTGGTGTCATTAACCGGGTAATGCAATCTGCCGCTGTGGAAACCGAAGTTGTTATTCGGAATGTGCTGAACTCATAAACATTTTTTTCGGAAAAGTATCTAACCCGTGGATTACCCAGGTCTGGAAGCATTTGTTCTAGGCTTGGGGCATATCCACTATATTCCAGCATCTATAGGATTGTATCCTGTAGTGCTTTTCTTGTTGGAAAACATCCTTGTTCCATACCTCAGTCGACAGGCCTTTCAGGTGGGGGCATCCGGTACAGCTGTTTCCCTGTTCAATTCTTCTGCTGCAAACCCGGGAAAGAAAGTGGGGTGGGCGAAAACCCCGTACATCCATGGGTAACTGATCCTCAGACATGATCCACGGGGCATTTTCTATCCATGGAACCATGGCCTGGATGCCTTTTATTGTTGAACAGAAAAAGTTTACAGCCCACGGATTTGCACTATACATACCGTAATCAAGAAAAGCAAAAACCCCATCTATGATCGACCAGTCTTTCAGGTATCGGTAGAGTGCACTACTATTTCCTATTCCCAGTACAACAGGAGCCCGGTCTTTTTGATACAGAAATTCGTTGAGTCCGGTCCAATCGGGGAGACCCAGCTCAATGGGAAAGAGGGGAATCCAGACCGCTATCCATTTTTCCTTCCCTGCCAGGCTAATCCAGGGCTCTACCGGGTCTCCGGGGAAGTAGAATGGCAGTTTTTGTACCTGTAGCTTATGACGAGGCGGTAGTGAAAAAAGTGCAGTTAAGGAGCGGGCTTTTGGTAATTCTGGGTAATCCAGCGATTTATTCCAATAGGCCTGCTCTGAGTCCTTTACCCAGGTTCTGCGAATGGACTTAAGCAAGGAAGCTGGGGCAAAAAAATAGCTTCCCTGGGTTTCTTTGGTTACAGGTACGAAGGAAAAGAACTCTCCCTTTACAGAAAATACCTTCTGTAACTGACTGACTAATCCTGTGGCATTATTCGAAGGTTCCCAGGAAATGGGGTAGGTACGGGAAAGCCAGGGGCAGGAAATATGCAAACCCTCGGGCTCAATCCGAATAGTTAAGGTAATTGAGGGGTAATACAGGGGGAGGGACCCGGGATTAAGTGCGGGTAGTTGTCCATCGTGTCTGGATACCAGGTGCACCGGGCTTCCGGGAATAGGAATCAGGGGCGTTCCGTGCTTTTGTACCTCTATCCACAGACTTCCTTTGTCTTTATGGGGAGTAATTTTAACAATGCCTCCATGGTCCCATCGGTTTGCTTCTCTGCTTTGTTTCTGGATCGGGTAAGTGTTGTCCTGGGAAGGATTTTGGTATTTACCACCAATGTGGAGAAAGACCCCGTCTCTGGGAAAAAGCGAATGGGCTGTTTCCAGCCTGAAGGCTCTTCCCTGAACCTGTTTTACCTTACCGAGGAAAAAACCCGTAGCACCGGGAAACTGCGGGTTAATCATGGTTTGGCCCTTTGGATTGTCCCAGAAACCCGGGGTCCAGGTTCGGGAATGGGCAGATTGTACCCGGAAAAGGGTGTCCCTGTGGGGAACAGGATTTTTTCCTTCCAGTACCTGGTCTATAAGGTGCCGGTACATTCCAATTGTTTCCCGAACATAGGTAGGGCTCTTCATTCGTCCCTCGACTTTAAAACTGTGAATGCCCAGGTGTACGGCTTGCCCAATATGGTATGCCAGAGACTTGTCGTTTGCGCTGAAATAAAACCGGGGAACATTGTCCGGGACCTTACTGCTTTGGTCTCCAGACGGTCTGGCTGAGCTGTCCTCAAACCAGGTTCGGCAAATTTGCCCGCATTCTCCCCGGTTTGCCGAACGTCCCAACTGAAGGCCCGAGGCAAGACAAAGACCCGAGAAACCGTAACATTGGGCACCGTGTATAAAAACTTCAAACTCAAGGTCAGGAAAACGCTGAAAACTTTTTTCCATGCACTGGGATATTTCTTCTTTTGTCATTTCCCGGGCCAGTACAATTCTTTTTATTCCCTGTTCTGCGGCAAAGCAGGCTCCCTGCCAGTTGTGGATGGCCATTTGGGTTGAACTATGGCGTTGAAGGCCCGGAAAGTTGTGAGAAAGATACCAGGAAACTCCCCAATCCTGCAGAATTACCCCATCGACCTCCAGATAATCCAGAAAACGGGCACATTCATCCAGTTCCTTCCATTCGCCGGGGGTAATGAGGGTATTGATCGTTGCGTATATTTTTTTCCCCAGTCCTTTTGAGTGGGCTCTGAGTCTTCGAGCATCATCGAAACTGAAATTCCGCGCAGAAGCCCGGGCAGAAAACTTCTGCAAACCAAAATACACCCCGTCTGCTCCGGCAGAAAAGGCATAGTAGGCTGAATCCAGATTACCCGCCGGCGAAAGGAGTTCCGGTCCATGAGAAAGACCGGATTTACCGGTCATAGGCTTGTACAATCTGAGAGAGTTGATAAACCCGGTGCTTTATAGCCCGAGCCCAGGAACCGGCGGTACTTCCATCGGAATATTCATGAGGCAGAATAGGGGTCCCAAAAACTATGTGAATAGTTTTTCCCCGTTGTTTGAACATTTCATCTGCAAGGAAGAGCATTTC
>SKVS01000200.1 GCA_007129335.1 Spirochaetaceae bacterium | reverse complement strand
GATAAGGGGAATCAGGTTCTGGATATTGCAGAACAGCTGAATGTCCTTGCAATCAATACAGCAATTGAAGCCAGCAAGGTCGGAGATATGGGAAGAGGTGTCGGTGTCATTGCAGCAAAAATGAAAGAAATATCCACCTTTACCTACCAAACCCTGGAAGAAATATCCCGAGATACCGGAAAACTTGAGCAGGCAGCGACCTCCATACACACAACATCTACATCCCTAACCAAGGGTGCGGAGAACCTTAAAAATGAAAGCGGAATTCTTTTTCATACATCAGTTGAACTTGAATCCCAAAAAAAACGCATGGCGGAACTTATTGAACAATCGATCCGGTCGGTTGCCCATTCTGAACAGAATCTTTCGGCAATTTTTGCATTGGTAAAAAAGGGAAAATAACATACACTATAGAAATACTTACAGTAAATTGTAGTAGAATATTGTAAACAAGGTAAAACAATCGAATAGGAGTTCAAACATGGCGGGAAGAATCCTCATTGTGGATGATTCGGTATCAATGCGGCAAATGACCAGTATTATACTCAAAGGTGCAGGCTACACGGTCATAGAGGCGGTCGATGGTAACGACGGATTAGAAAAACTGGATTCAACCATTGACCTGGTAATTACTGATTATAATATGCCCAATAAAAACGGTATTGAACTAATACATGATATTCGCAAGGGTAACGTGAATAAGTCGGTACCTATACTCATTCTTACGACCGAATCGGAACAATCGAAGAAGGAACAGGGCAAGCAAGCTGGGGCGACCGGTTGGGTAACAAAACCCTTCGACAAGACCAGCCTTCTTCAGGTTATTAAAAAAGTTACTACGAACCTCGAGTTCTAAAAGCACAAGAGAAAAACCATGAAAAGTCGAACAATTGAATTGAGGAGTGAAGCCACCTTGGAAACAGTTGCGGATTATTACCACCAGCTGTTGAAACTCCTCTCACAAAAAAAACCTGTTGAAATGATTTTTCACGATGATCTTGTGTTCGACCTCAGTTTTCTACAGCTGTTATATTCCTTTCAAAAATCTGCTGATAAGAACAGCCTGGAAATTAGCTTTCAGGGAGTAAAAGCCATGACTCGAATGGTAAAAATGAGGGAGTTTGCAGGGCTCCCCCCACTGCCGTTCGAGAAGGAGAAAAACTAATGGCGTTTCACTCAAACCCTTTTGAAACATTTCAGGACGAAGTACGGGATTTATTGCAGGAAATGGAACAATCGTTAATTGTCCTTGAGCAGGATCCCACTGACTCTGATGCAATTAACTCTGTTTTCCGCTGTCTGCATACCATTAAAGGTTCGGGGACCATGTTTGACCTGAAAACACTGGTACATTTTACCCATACCCTTGAGTCTATTTTTGAATCTGTGCGGGATGGTCAGACCCCGGTTGATTTTGACCTTATCAGTTTGTCCCTTGAATCAAAGGATTGTATTCACCGGCTTACCTTTTCACCCGATGACAGGGATACTTCTCTATTAGCCGAAGATCTACTGGAAAAATTCAAAGCATACCTACCCTCGGTTCTCGCTGAACAGGAAAACGAACCGGATTCTTCTCAAGTCCAGGAATTTAGTGAGTTTCAAAACGGTTTGAATGTTACAGCTACCCCCAAAACTTACAGGGTGGTATTCAAACCAAAACCGGATATTCTCTTGAATGGAGCCAATCCATTGCTGCTCCTAAAAGAGTTAAAAGATTTTGGAACCCATACGCTCTTAGGTTACACGGAAAATATTCCAGAAATGGAAAACCTCGATCCCACCAGTTGTTATTTCTCCTGGGAAATCCTTCTGACCACCACCCAAAGCAAAAATGCCTTACTTGATGTTTTTATTTTTGTTGATGACAAAGATGTAGTAACCATTGATACTCTGGATGATCCTGAACATTTTGATACTCAACCCGGATATAAAAGATTAGGAGAAATCCTGGTTTCCAGGGGTATCATTGATGAAGGGGTTGTGAACCAGGCAAAGGGGACCCAGGGTTATTTGGGAAATATTCTTGTCCAACTGGGCTTGGTTTCTCCGGAACAGGTAAATGCTGCTCTCCAAGAGCAGAAATTTGTCCGGCAAATTCAGGAAAGCAGGGCTCCAAGCTCCGATACAACTGCAACAATCAAGGTAAAATCCGATAAGCTTGAAGAACTGGTAAATTTAGTAGGAGAATTTGTAGCCCTACATGCCCGCATGAATCTTTTGAGCCTTAAATCACCAGATCAGGAATTCCGCTCGGCAACCGAACAAATGGACGGACTAGTAAGGCAGTTCCGGGATATTTCCCTGGAAATGCAAATGGTACCTTTAAATATTCTTTTTACAAGCTTTCGTCGACTGGTACGGGATGTATCGGCAGATCTTGAAAAAGATGTTCAATTAGTCCTGGAAGGTACTGAAACCGAACTGGATAAAAACATTATCGAAGCTTTAAAAGATCCCCTGCTTCATATTTTAAGAAACAGTATAGACCACGGAATTGAGTTGCCCGAAACAAGGAAAAAATCAGGAAAAAATGTAAAGGGAACTATCCGTTTGGCAGCGTACTATTCGGGTGCT
This sequence comes from Spirochaetaceae bacterium, assembly GCA_007129335.1. GTDB lineage: Bacteria > Spirochaetota > Spirochaetia > DSM-27196 > Salinispiraceae > SKVS01. The sequence continues at coordinate 574 of SKVS01000200.1, read as the reverse complement.
CATGTCATTATTGAAATTGAAGACGACGGAGCCGGACTGAATACCGAGAAAATCCTGAAAAAGGCCATAGAGAAAGAAATTATTCCTCCCAATTCCCAGTTATCAGAACAGGAAATTTTCGACCTTGTCTTTGCCCCCGGTTTTTCCACCGCCGAAGCAACCACGAACATCTCAGGACGGGGTGTAGGTATGGATGTAGTGCGGAGAAACCTTGAAACCATTAATGGAAGCATCCGTATTGATTCAAAATCGGGAAAAGGTACAACCCTGAAGTTGAGAATTCCCCTGACCCTTGCGATTGTTGAAGGTCTTCTCGCTCGGGTAGGCCAGGAACAATATCTGATTAATTTATCCTATATTCTCGAATGTTTGGAAATGGATCAATTATACCTGGTTGGACGGGAAAAAATGTTTGAATTCCGAAAACAGGTTATTCCCTTCCTGGATCTTCGAACCCATATGTACGGCTCTATTGACCAGGAAAAAGGACAGATGATAGTAGTCTCGGTGGAAGACCAGAAATTAGGCCTCATTGTAGACAAGATCCTCGATCCTTACCAATCGATCATCAAAT
>SKVS01000313.1 GCA_007129335.1 Spirochaetaceae bacterium | reverse complement strand
TGCCTATTAGCAGAACTACTGCGTATAATTTTCGGGATGCAGAGCATGCATCAAATTTGTTCCATTTGAAGGAACTGGGGTATATCTATACCCGACTCATGAATCCAACCCAGGACATTCTGGAAAAACGGGTAGCGGCTTTGGAGGGGGGAGCTGCAGCACTGGCAGTTGCCAGCGGGACCAGTGCCATTTTTTATGCAATAATAAACATTGCCGTTGCCGGGGATGAAATTGTGAGTTCGAAAAACCTCTACGGTGGAACGTATACCATGTTCAATGACATCCTTCCTCAATACGGTATAACCACCCGCTTTGTGGATCCTTTGAACCTGGAAGAGATTAGGGGAGCAATTACTCCTAAAACCAAAGCTGTTTTTATTGAGACCATCGATAATCCGACATTGAAGGTACCGGATTTCCAGGCAATTGCTGATATTGCTCACAATGCTCGAGTTCCTCTCATTGCGGACAGTACATTCACCACTCCCTATCTTATTCGGCCCCTGGATCATGGGGTTGATATTGTAGTCCATTCCTTAACCAAGTGGATTGGAGGGCATGGAACGGGTATAGGCGGCATTGTGGTCGATGGGGGCAAATTCGACTGGACAGATCCCAAGTTTACCACCATGAATGAGCCGGATGCCAGTTACCATGGTTTACGCTATGCCCATGATTTGGGTCCTATGAATCCCATAGGGTATATTATGAGAATGCGGTTGGTACCCTTACGCAATCTTGGAGCTGCAATTGCCCCAGATAATTCCTGGATCTTCCTCCAGGGGTTGGAAACTCTTTCTCTGAGAATGGAGCGCCACAGCCAAAATGCCCTCGAAGTAGCACGGTATCTGGAAAAGCATCCAAAGGTGAGCTGGGTAAGTTATCCGGGTCTTTCCTCGAGTCAAACTTATGAAAATGCCCATAAATACCTTACCAGAGGAGCTGGTGGAATGGTGGTTTTTGGAATTAAATCAGGCAAGACTGGTGGAGAAACGTTCATTAATTCTCTGAAGCTTTTCAGCATCCTGGCAAATGTTGGTGATGCAAAAAGCCTTGCAATCCATCCAGCAAGTACAACCCATAGTCAATTGTCTCCGGATCAACAGCGGGAATCAGGAATAGGAGAAGATCTGGTCCGTCTTTCGGTGGGTATAGAACATATTGACGATATTCTCGAAGATCTGGACCAAGCCCTTGCACTATCGTAAAATAAGGTGTGAAACAGATAAATCAGCCGATAAACGGCTCACCCCTTATCAAACCACTGGAACTTGAGTCTCCCCGGCCCCTCTGGGGTCCGGGCATTACCCAGGCAGTTCGGGCCAAACGTTATGTAAACTCCCTTGTACTCTCAGTATTCCAGGACATCGATGGTAAAACCATGCTCCAGGTGGGGTGCGGTTCAGGAGATACGCTGGTCTATCTCCAGGAGAGTCGGGATGCCCGGTATTCGGGCATAACCGGTCACCCTGAATGGGTAGCTCCGGCTTCTCACAAGGTACTCAAAGCAAATATGCAGCATGCAATTCGGTTTTTTGCTGCTCAGCCAACAGATGACCGGAGTTACCGACCCTTTCCCAATCAGGATATGGTGTTGTTGTTGGATTCTATTGGCCCCTATGGATTATCCCATTTAGCTTCCGCTGCAGCAGCTCTGAGACCAGGTGGTCGCTTCTTCCTGGGAGGGTTATTCTCAGAAACCCTAAGGAATCCTGCTCCGGGATTTCTGATTGCCTACCCTCAGTTGCATGAGGTACTGGAAACCGCCGAGAAAGCCGGTATGGTTCTTCTGGATCAGGAGGATGTTTCTTCTATGGTAAAGGTTGATTTTACTCAGAAAATGCTGGGATCCTTGAAAGCAAGAAAAAATTCCCAAGATTACCAGGTGCAATTGAATAGGGAAGCTGAAATGGTAAAGCAGAAAATCCTTGGGTACCATATTGTACAGTGGGTGAAAAAAGCATAGGGACTCCGCTTCTGGAAAAAAAACTGGATCTGGACTGCTGGATTTGTTCAGGAAATACCTTGGAGTAATTTTGATTTACGGGAGCAGATAGTGGAAAAGGTAAAGGTTATTGGAATAGGCGGGGGATCGGGTTCGGGGAAGACAACAATTGTACGAAAAATTGGGGAATTGGTACCTAATTTTCTCTGTATTGCCCAGGATAACTATTATTTATCCGCCGAATACATTACCAACACAAATATTACTGCCTTCAACTTCGACCATCCGTCGGCTTTCGACTCTAAACTCCTGGTTGAACAGCTAAAAGCCCTTAAGCGGGGTAAGTCTATTGAAATGCCCCAGTACGACTTTGTTCACCACCGAAGACGAGATCAAACCATAACCCTGGAACCTAAGCCAATTGTCATTCTTGAAGGAATTATGATTTATTTCGAGAAGTCCGTTCGGGATTTGATTGATTTAAAGATCTTTGTAGACACCCCCGATGACATTCGGTTTATCCGTCGTCTTCAGCGAGACATGGTAGAAAGAGGGAGAACCATGGATTCGGTAATCAACCAATATCTCGATGTGGTTCGGCCCGGGCATTTTCAGTTTATTGAGCCTACCAAAGTTTTTGCTGATCTTATTGTTCCAGAAGGGGGAAATAATCAGGCTGCACTGGATGTGTTGAGCAGTTTTATGAGAAACTTACTGGGTTCTACCGAAGGATGAGGAAGGGGTAGTCTCACCAACTATCATTGCCCTGGGGTTACCCTGAAGCACCTACTTGCATAAATTCCTACGATCTGGTAAAAGAACTGCTCAGTTAAAAAGCAAAACGAACTGCCTCATTGGCAGGAGATTTCCCGTAAGGAGAAGATTATGGCTGGTGGAAATATTTCTAAGAATGCCCGTCGTGAGGGTGCAAGAGAACTTACAAGTCGTTGGGGCGGCAAAATCATTATGAAATCCGTATTTGAAAGCGGAAAAATGCGTCACTTTGCTGTGTGTGAAAAAACCGGCAACCAGGCTCGTAAACCAAAAGATCTCATGTAAGGGGAATGCAAGGCAGCCGTTTTCCTGGCCAGCAATTCTTGTAATTGCTGTTCACCGGCTGCTTTAGCCCTACCTCTTTATTCATTATTTATGATACTTTCTGGTAAAGAAATACAGCGCCATCTGGGCACTGACATTGTTATTGACCCCTTCAATCCTAATCAGC
>SKVS01000172.1 GCA_007129335.1 Spirochaetaceae bacterium | reverse complement strand
TTTGCCCTATTGGTTATTCGAAGTGTTCGGAGTAAACCCGGAACAGGGAGACCGTAGAGGGTGCTTACTTCAACCTCAATACGCAAAATATCTGTTTCTTCAACCAAACCCAGCTTATCGGGCCAAATGTGCATGGCCTGAGATAAACCCGGACTGTTGCTGTGGTACTGGAAGGGCTCAATACATTCATTCTTGCGCAGGTCCGATTTTTCCAGAACCGGTGAAACCCGAATGAATGTTCTAAATCCCTGTCGGTGGACATCGTGGTAAGCCTTTACTGCGGGCTGGAACTCCATTATTGAACCGTTTTTATTCTCTTTCCCAAACCCAGCGATTGCCTGTCCCCGATTTACATAGAACGCCCATAGGGGTACACCCTGAAATCCGGAAATACCCGGCAAAAAACTGGAAAAGGGCGGCTTGTGCTGATAATTCTGAATTGTAACAGAACCATCTGCATTAATTGTATACATGTTCTAGTCTCTTTCTTCAGTATAGGTTAACCCGAAGCCTCTGGGAAATAATACTCCCGGCGGTTGAGTTGCTGGATCGTCATCCACTCCGAATTGCAACGGAAGATACTGCACTCCCTTTGGCCAGGTGAATGGCAGGGTACCGGTAACCGGCACATCACCAAACAGAACATCAATTACTCCGGCCCCTTCAGATCCAGGAAGCCATGCTGCAAGTACTCCAGCGCTGTTCTCCAGAATTTCCGGAATAATTACCGGCCGCCCCGAAAAAACAATGGTTATAACAGGCGCATTCAAGGACGAAGCCCTTTGAAAAACTTCCCTATCGTTTACAGGCAGGGTTAAATCCTCCGAGTCTCCCATCATTTCTGCATAGGGTTCTTCTCCGACTACTACCAGTATAAGGTCAGGATCAATCCCGGGGTCATGAAAAGTGCCATCAGGACTGTAAATGATCCTGAGACCGGTTTGGGAGGATCTATGGATTAAAGCATCCTTGATTGTGGTACCCGGTATGAGGTTTCCTTCAAAACCCTGCCAGGTTAGAGTCCATCCACCGGATTGGCTTCCAATGTCGTGAGCCCGAGATCCTGCCAGGAGAATAGTGAGATCGGAATCTACCAGGGGAAGAATTTGATTCTCGTTTTTCAGCATTACAACCGATTCTCTGACTGCTTGTCGTGCCAAGGATCGGTGGTCCTGACTTCCAATTCTGTCAAAATATTGGCGGTGGGCGAAGGGATTTTCAAATAATCCCAGAGCAAACTTGGCCTCAAGTATACGAAATACCGCCTGATCGATTCTTTCCATGGAAATGGCATTATCCAGCACTGCAGCCCGAAGCCGTATCGAGGTATCGTGGTAGTCATCGGGAACCATTAACATATCTATACCTGCGTTCACCCCTTGGATAAGCTGTTGGGTTGGACTTCCGGGTAGCTGCTTTATCGCTGCCCAGTCACTAACCAACAAGCCTTCAAATCCCAGATTGGTTCTCAGTTCTGTAGTCAACAAACGTCTGCTGCCGTGAACCTTGGTACCCCGAATACTATTATAGGTAGCCATTACTGACCCCGCGCCTGCAGCAATACCTTTTTCATAGGGTAGAACGAAAAGTTCCATAACCTGTTCAATCGGTAAGGGGACATCTCCCTGATCCCTTCCTCCAAGGGTACCCCCATCTCCTATGAAATGCTTCAAAGTTGCCATGAGGGTGGACGAAAGAGAAAGTCCCTGATCGGGCTGACTCAGACCCCCAGCTCCCTGCATTCCCCTGACCAGGGCTGTACCCAGAGCAGCTACAATTTGGGGATCTTCGCTGAAGCCTTCGTAGGTTCTACCCCAACGAATGTCCTTGGGAATTGCCACCGATGGGGAAAAGTTCCAGTTAACCCCAATGGCAACCGACTCCAGAGCTGTTGCCTTGCCAATTTCCTCCACAAGTTTGGGATTGTTGCCAGCACCCAGTCCGATGTTATGGGGAAAAATTGTCGCTCCCCTCAGGTTATTGTTTCCATGAACTGCATCTATTCCATATAAAAGAGGAATGGCTAACCGGGTTTCAAGAGCCCGTCGCTGATATGAGTCGATCATGTCAGCCCAACCTTCGGGACTGTTGTCTTTGGGAACAGATCCACCTCCACTTAAGAGAGAACCCAGTCCATAGGTTGTTATATGTTCATCACTTTTCAAAAATTGACGGTCAATTTGAATCATTTGTCCGATTTTTTCATCCAGATTCATATAGCCCAGTAAATCTGCCGCCCGTTCGCTCGGGCTCCGCCTGGAATCCCTATACAACGAAGATTCTGTGGGAACCAGGGGATTCCCTTCCTTCTCCACTCCAGCGCAACCCGGAAGAAACACAAGAGTCAAAATAAATAACATGAACAAAAAAAGTCTTCTGTCCAGCCCGCATAGGAGTTTTACAATAGGCATAAAGAAATTCCTTTCTAGAAAGATAAGGTCTTTGCAAGAATACTTGCAAAGACCCGTGCAGGAAAACAGGTTTTTATTGTTAAAGAGACTGTTTGTCCAGTTTCTTCGTAACAATCCTGTTCATAATAGTTAGTACCATGACAACAAAGAACAGAAGCCAGGCAATGGCACTAGCCCGTCCAAACCGGGTAGCACTCCAACCGGTAAACATGAGGTAGTACGCCGAGGTAAGTCCGGTATTCGCCGGGCCACCCAGGGTCTGATACCCTCCCATGAGCACATAGGGTTCATCGAATAACTGCATTCCCCCAATAATACTCATGGTTACACCGAAGAAGATAATCGGCATAAGCAGGGGCAGGGTAATCATGATGCTGGTCTGGAATTTACTGGCTCCGTCAATTTCTGCTGCTTCGTACAAGGTATGGGGAATAGCCTGTAAACCAGCCAGGTAAATTATGGTATTCCAGCCAATAAAACGCCAGTTTATCAGCGAGGCTATCATATATTTTGCTGGCCAGGGTTCGCTGAACCAGCGGATTCGCTCACCCCCAAAAAACTGAATAATGTAATTGATCCAGCCAAAATTATTATCGAATATTTGGGTGAATATAAGGGTTGCAGCAACAGTACTGGTAATATAAGGAAGGAAAAAGGCGGTTTTAAAGGCTTCTTTTCCAGGTAACCTTCTGGAATTGAGGGTAATTGCCAAAGGAATAGCTACAATGTGCTGGGTCAAGGAACCAAAAACCAACAGCCAGAAGGTATTTACCAAT
>SKVS01000203.1 GCA_007129335.1 Spirochaetaceae bacterium | reverse complement strand
AGCAGGATTCGGGTGGTACAGTCTTTCGGGGGTTCTCATTGCAGACCTGGGGGATCCATTTCTGGGGAGCGCAGCATTCCTGGGCAACCTGATTCGGGAAAGTCTTGCCATTGTGTTCATTCCCTTCCTGGGCAAACTGGGTATGCATCCCAGCGCAATCAGTATAGCCGGTGCAACCAGTATGGATGTAACCCTTCCCATGATAAGCCGCTATACGGGATATCATAATATGGGAACAGCCATGGCTCACGGGGTTATCCTGTCCATTCTGGTACCCATACTCATACCTATTCTGATGGCCCTTTGAGAAATCGAAGAAGTTCAAACATTTTACCCTTTTTCGGGTATTTTCAACGTTAAAAAGTCTTTTTTCGCTATACTGGCCCTATGAATCTCCAAAACAGAATCCAGCGGCTGGTTCATTCCAGCTTTATTTCCCGAACCCAACACTTTGCCAAAAAAACAACCAGAGATTTCCTTGAGCAGAACAGCAGACCCTTAGAAGCACAGGAAATTGCTGCCCTGGAACGCCAGGGAAACCGCTGCTCCGACTGGAGCCTGATATCCGTTGTCCCCGATTTCACCCCCAAAGGCATATGGGACTGCAGTTTTTTCGGCACTTGCCGACTGGGAACCTATACCGGTGAATTAAGGGATTATCCTAATCCCGGCATGACCATAAGTCTTCCCGAAGGGTTATACTCCTCTACCATAATTGACTCATTCATAGGAAATAATTGCGCAGTCCACCGATGCTCTACAATCCAGGGAATTATTACGAGCAACCGGGTCGTCCTGTCCAACAGCTCCCTTCGACACACGGGTATTTCGTCCTTCGGCAACGGAACTACCATTCCCGTGGGAGTTGAAATCGGAGGCAGGGAAATAATGCTCTTCGCGGATCTGAGCCTGGAATTGGCCCAACTGGTTCTTGACTATCCAGCAGATCAACTAATCCGGCAAGATTACCTGGGGTACGTAGGAGAATACCTTTCGAATATATGGGGGAAAAAGACCATTGTAGACAACGACAGTCTCATTCTGGACACCCGACATATTCAAAATGCCTATATTGGCCCCCACTGTTATATTCACCAATGCGACTGCATCCAGGAATCTACCCTCCTATCCACCCCGGCAGACCCAACCGAAGCCGGTCCAGGTACAATTATCCGACAGGCAATTGTTCAGGAGGGTGTAACCGTCGATTCAGGGGCCCTTGTTCTGAAGTCCATGCTTTTCGAACACAGCTACGCCACCGAACACGGCAAGGTCCAGGACTGTATCGTGGGCCCCAACTCGGGAATAAGCCTGGGGGAGGCTACCGCCAGCTTCATGGGTCCCTTCGTGGGTTTCCACCACCAGAGCTTGCTCATAGCCAACTACTGGCCAGGCGGCAGGGGAAACATTGGGTACGGAGCCAATGTAGGATCGAACCATACCAGCCGTATGCCCGACCAGGAATGCTGGCCCGGGGAAGGAATGTTCTTCGGTCTTTCATCGGTCATCAAATACCCCGCAAATTTTCGCAGAGCACCCTATAGCATTGTGGCAGCAGGAGTTACTACCCTGCCCCAAAAAATGACCTGCCCTTTCAGCCTCATAAACGAGCCGGTAGCCTATTACCTGGAGGTACCACCGGGATTCAACAATCTGATTCCCGCCTGGGGCCTGACCGAGAATTTGTACAGCCTGAAAAGAAACGAGGGGAAGTATAAAGCCCGAAACAAGGCCAAGCGCAACACCTTTGACCTTGAACTTTTCCGCCCGGAAATTCTTCAGTACATGAGGGAGGCAATACAGGCCCTGTCTTCAATTGCTGAAAGAAAAACCATTTATCTGCCCAGCGATATTCCGGCAATCGGCAAGAACATGATGACCGACGAAAACCGCTTGAAAGCCATTAAGGCTTATCAGTTTTTTATTGATTTAACCGAATACAAGCACTTGAGGAACGAGGTACTTGGAAATCCGAAGAAAAAACGTTCCCCTGAGGAAGTACAGGTTCTGGGAGAAAAAATAACCGCCTACCTCACCATGGTGCCCGAAATTCTCCAGCGTACAATTCTGAGCAGACAGCGGGACTTCGCCCGGGGTTCGGCCATTATCGATGATTATCCGGAAACCCACGTTGGGGTGGATGATGACCCCTTTGTAATCCAGACCCGCCAGGAAGTGGAACAAGAATTGGAAAAAACCCGCTCGGCCCTGGCGTTGTTGAAACAAAACTGAGTACACCGCAATCGTCATCCTTGTAACCTGCAATCGGGAATCCCGAAATTATGCTCCGCTATAGGTTTCCCCTGCGTGTGCCCAGTGTTTGCCCTGTAAGCTTACCCGCCTACTGGCACCGAATCTCCGAATGGGATACTATCTTGCTCTATGACTGAAAAACCTCTTTGGAATGCCAATTTCTTTCTCCTGTGGCAGGGCCAGCTTGTTTCGGCAGTTGGAGATGTATTTTACCAGGTTGCCCTGGGGTTCTGGATTCTGGCAGTAACCGGTTCTACCGGATTAATGGGGATTCTCATGGCAACGTCCACAATTCCCCGGGTTGCCCTTTCTCCTTTCATGGGTGTTCTGGTCGATCGTCTTAACCGGAAGTGGATAATGGTCATCACCGACGCCCTTCGAGGACTTACGGTGGCACTTGTGGCTTTCGCTGCTTTCCAGGGCTCTCTGGAAATATGGATGGTCTTTGGAGCAGGAATCATTATTGGACTCTGCGCTGCTTTCTTTGACCCCTGTGTTGCCAGCAGCTTGCCCGACATAATCCCCGAAACAAAACTCATGCAAGGTAATTCGGTTTTTTCCATGATTCAAACCATCTCCGGAATTCTGGGAAACAGTCTTGGAGGGGTTATTTATGCATTTCTTGGGGCTCCCATAATGTTTTTGGTTAATGGGGTATCCTACCTGTTTAGCAGTATAACCGAACTCTTTTTAAGAATACCCCAGGTAGACCATGGGCCAACCCGGTTCAACTATTTCCATGATTTAAAGGCCGGGTTTACCTTTATCCGGAGCAGCAAGGCCCTGAGTCTGCTCTTTTTAAATATTGGAATGTTGAATTTTTTCCTGGTTATGGGGGGCATACTCTACCTGCCCTATTTCCAGCAATCCCCGGTTTTCGGACCTACCCAGTTCGGGATTATGATGGCTATTCTCACCGGGGGCAGCTTTTTGGGT
>SKVS01000354.1 GCA_007129335.1 Spirochaetaceae bacterium | reverse complement strand
CGAGTCAGAATCGGGAACATTCTGTGCCTATTTATATGACTTCTGGTTTTACTTTTGACAGTGCCGAACATGCCCGGGCCCTGTTTGCTGAAGAATCCGAGGGGCAAATATACAGCAGGTATTCCAATCCTAATACGGATGAGTTTATTGAAAAACTTATTGCTCTGGAAAAGGCAGAAGACGGTATTGCGACCTCTTCAGGAATGGCAGCAATGTTTACCAGCATTGCAGGGCTTCTTCAATCGGGGGATCACGTTGTGGCTTCCAGGAGTATTTTTGGTTCCACCCATCAAATTCTGACCAGGATTCTTCCCCGGTGGGGAATTTCATCAACCTATGTGGATGTTCAGTCCATAGATGATTGGGAAAAAGCTGTTAAACCGAATACAAAAATGTTTTTTTGCGAAACCCCTTCTAATCCCGGCTTGGATATGCTGGATCTCGAATTTCTTGGACAACTGGCAGCTCAAAACCAAATCATATTGAATGTGGATAACTGCTTTGCTACCCCGGTTGTACAAAATCCCATGGATTACGGCGCAGATCTGGTAACCCATTCTGCTACTAAGTTCATTGACGGACAGGGCCGGACCTTGGGAGGTGCAATTCTGGGAAAGGCTGACCTCATTGCCCAACTCAGATTTTTTGCACGTCACACCGGACCAGCTCTCTCGCCTTTCAATGCCTGGGTTCTATCCAAGGGTTTAGAAACCCTGTTCGTACGCATGGAAAAACACTCATCCAATGCACACAAGGTTGCTCTGGCCCTGGAACAACAAACCAAGATCAGTCGGGTTCGATATCCTTTTCTGGAAAGCCATCCCCAATACGAGCTGGCAACCCGGCAAATGCGTATGGGAGGAGGTATTGTAACCTTCGAACTGAGCGGTGGCTTGAGCGCGGGAAAACAATTTCTGGACAGTTTACGGCTTGTCTCCCGCAGTGCCAATCTCGGAGATTCCCGGACAATTGCAACCCATCCAGCCTCTACAACCCATAGCAAATTGCAACATGATGAAAGATTAGCTGTTGGTATAACCGATGGCTTAATACGCCTGAGCATCGGTCTTGAATCTATTCAGGATATTCTCGATGACATAAACCAAGCGCTCGAAAGGATTCAGATATGACCAACTCAAACAACTCCTATGGCCTCATTACCGGAGCAACCAGTGGCATTGGGAAGTATTATGCTTTACGGTTGGCTGAACAAGGATTTCATCTCATACTCACAGGAAGAAGAAAAGAATTACTGGAAAAGCTTGCCGGAGAATTAAAAGAAAGCTTCGGAATTTCAGTAGAATTAGTCCTTGGCGACCTTCAGGATACATCCGTGGTGAACGAAATTGTGAGCAAATGTCTGTCTGTTAATCTCGTATGGCTGGTGAACAATGCGGGATTCGGAGGGGATCGGGGATTTTTCCAGGAGCAGTTAGAAGATATACACCGAATGGTCGATGTGCACACCTGGGTTCCGGTGCGGTTGTGCCGGGAGTTGATTCCCGGAATGGTTGCAAGAAAAACTGGTTATGTAGTAAATGTATCGAGCTTGGCATCTCAAATGGCCCTGCCAGGATCCCTGGTGTATACCGCAACCAAGGCCATGCTCCATAATTTTACCCTTTCCCTTTCTATTGAGCTTTGGGGCACGGGGGTACGGGTTCAATCCCTTCTACCCGGTTTTACCCATACGGATTTCCACGATAAACTTGCCAATTTTCCCTTAGAAAGAAAAAACAAGGGATTCATTCGCTGGCAGTCCGCAGAGGCTGTGGTGTTTGAAAGCATAAAGCGGATTACCGGGAACCGATGGAAGAAAACCACCCTGCTCACCGGATGGTCAAACCATATACTCCTTTGGTTCATAAGGATCTTACCCTTTGGGTTATACCGAAGAATATCTAAAGGAGTACGTCCATAAGAAGTTTTTCTTTTTTATCCGGTGAGGCAATGGTTACAGTTAGTCGTCCAGCTTTTCTGCATCGTGTATGTCCGAATCCATAGGGTCATCGGCATTTTCTACCTTCACCCGTATAGACGGCTGGTCCTGTTCTTCTTCGGTTTCTTCGTCCGATGGTTGTTTTTTCCCCTGGGCAGGTTGGGAAAAGAAGCTGAAAATCTGATCAATTCCCTGTTTCAAGGTTTTTTCAGCATCCCGGGCCATATCCTCCCAGGATGTACCGACCGCACCTTCGAAGGTTTCCTTTACGTCTTCGGCAGCATCTTCAAATCCTTCTTCAAGGGTCTTTCTTCCGGTTACCACATCGGCTGCATTACGAACCCCTTTGAACACATCGGAAAAGAAGTCTTCCTTGCCTTGGGCAAGACGAATATGTTCCCGGTACATTCCCGCAAGACCTGGATATTCCTTCAGAGCATAATTCAGGACAGAGCGGAGAAAAATGATTCGTTCCTTGTTGCTCCGAGGTTGGGAAGATAATTCCTGAACAATCGCCTGAATAACGCTTCCCATGAGAGCAGATTTTTCTTCTTTGGGGATTTCCAGAGACTTTAAATAATGGTAAGCCCCAAGGTAATTTCCCTTTTCCAGTAAGTCTTCAAAAAAATGTTGGTTTTGATGATCCATGTTCTTCACTCCTGTGTTTCTTCGTTTGTTTACTTGACCGTTTATCCTCAACGGGTAGGTTTATTCTCCTCAAAAATATGCCGCAGACCATCGAGAGTAAGCCAAGGATCAATAATGTCAAAAGATGTACAGATCTCTGCAAGTACCGAGCTCAGGCCGCCTGTGGCAATAACCTTACAGGGTTCGGGTAATTCGGTTTTCAGTCGGGCAACCATGGAATCAACAAGTCCAGCGTATCCCAGGACAATTCCTGATTGTATGGAATGAATAGTATTAGTCCCTATAGCTTTTTCCGGTGGAGAAAGATGCACATGGGGCAATTGGGCTGTATTCGATCCAAGGGCGCGGACTGCACTGCCGAGGCCCGGAGCAATGCTGACCCCGCGAATTTTCTTGTATTGGGGGGTTTGTTCAACACAGGTAAAGGTCAGGGCGGTACCAAAATCAATAATAATTACGCTCGTGTCGGTTAATTTAGAACCGGCTACTCCGTTTGCAATGAGATCAGGCCCTAATTCCCGGGGATTATCAATATCGATTTCCAGACCAAGTTTAAGTGTTGAGTTAACGAACAAGGGACGAAAGGGAAAATGGTTCTGGAAAATACTG
>SKVS01000066.1 GCA_007129335.1 Spirochaetaceae bacterium | reverse complement strand
CAATCTTATTGACCAGCTGCTTTCTCTTGATTCGAGTCTCACCTACTCAACCCAACAGGAGGAATATTTGTATCTTTCCGATCAAGGACACGAACCGAAGGAAGCCCGATTTCCTATGGTTCTTGAAACCACCCTTACCGGCAGCCTCATGGACCGAAGGCTCTTTCTGGTGGGAAAATCCATCATCGATATATACACCTCACTTGAAGCTGCATCTGAAGGTCCCAGCCGTACCGGTATTATGACCAGAACCATTCCTTCGCTGGAATTTTGGGTACTGGATTTCCTCTCAGTCCGTGCGGGAGCCATAGTAACGTGGAGTAAGATTATGGACAGGCAGTACACCGGCTTCGGCGGTGTAACAGGACTCAGCTTCCGCTTTGGTCAGTACGATCTTGACTTGAATTACACCTTTATGGAACGGGTATCCCGGCTGCTCCCCGGCAATGCTACTCCGGATCATCGGGTGCTTTTCCAACTCTCCCGAAGTGGAAACTTTATTACCGAACGCTAGAGTCTCTCGGTTAGCTTTCTGATTCCCATAGAAATTGTTCTAACCAGCGATTTTTCCCCGCAAGACATACACTTCCATTTCACCCTTGCCTTTTATGGGAATTGTACCTCTTGTCTCATACAGGAAGGTTTTCCTGGTCATTTCATAGAAATCCTTACTTACCTGGATTTGATTTTTGATGCCGTGGGACTCCATTCGGCTTGCAGTATTTACCGAGTCTCCCCAAAGGTCGTAGGCAAATTTCTGTTCACAAATAACCCCGGCAATGACGGGACCACAATGTATACCTATTCTGATGCCCAGGGAAGGAACATTCTCTCCCTGGTGGTTGCCGATACTCTTGATCATATCCAATGCCAGCGCAGCGAGCCTTGTATGATGATCACCCTCATCCCCATCGAGCCCACTGGCAACCATGTAAGCATCTCCAATCATTTTAATCTTCTCTACCCCATGAGCTTTTACGAGTTGGTCAAATTTGGAAAACAATGAATCCAGGAACATTACTAACTGTTTATGATGGATTTTCTCAGAAAGCTCGGTAAATCCTACAATGTCAGCAAACAGTACTCCAGCATTTTCGATCTGGTCGGCAATGTGTTTCTCATTATTTTTCAACCTCAGAGCAATGTTCTTTGGCAGGATATTCAAGAGCAGTTTTTCAGATCTTTGATGCTCCCGCTCAAGGTTCGTTTCAGCCTGGTTTACAACACTGTAATGGTAAGCCGTAATAGCAATGACCAGAAGCAAAAATGCCGATAACGAAGATCCCCTGGCAATGGACAAAAAATCACCGGGAAGGTCGAGAAGTCCGGAATTTGAACTGAAGTACCACTCCAAATACCCTAACCCCGCTGTTGCAAAAACAATCATCAGCAGCAATAACCGCGACTCCTGCGGTGGAAATATGAGGAAAAACCCAATTATAGCTGCAATCATGAACAGATGATTTGCTGTTTCCGGCCCCAACTGTATAGCGGTCAAAAAAATGGTTATGAGGGTAATCAGACAGTACAGAATTCGGGCAGCCGTATAGCGTTTGTAATAATTGCAGAGGGGAATAATCAAACCCAACAGAGGCCAGGCAAGGAAGGTGTACAAAATATACCGGGTAACCGGCAGGAGCTGAATTACAAAGGGCAGTTGGAGCCATAATATGAGTGACACAATCAAAACCAAACCATTGATGGTTCTGATATAGCGAATGTCTTTCGACTGCATGTCCGGATCGATACCAATGTTTTGCAGTTTTCGCCACCATTGTTTAACAAGCTGCATAGATTTCACCCCTTGATTCTGTCTGTCCTGTCCCAGTGTAGGGTTATATGCAAGAATATACAATGTTGATTAGATTTATCAGGTATTTTCTCAAAATGAAGGTGGAAAGAAGATTTTTCTATCCGTTGAATTTCTCGGGTGGCTCTTTAAGAAATGCATATGTTCACGGGTATTATTTGATTGTAGAAATCGTCCTTACTATGTAACAGAGCTCATTAATGTAGCTCAGCCAACAGATATTGTCTGCTCAGAACACCAGGCAAGGTAATCAGTACTCCCCCACTCCACGGGGACCTGAATGATTTCAGGAACCTGGTAACTGTGGTTTACCCTGATTTCCTGCTCAACTTTTTGAACCAGAGTGGTTCGGGTTTTAATCAGGATTGGCCATTCCTGCTCGGAGTTCACCTGATTGTTCCAGCGGTAGTAGCTGACCATGGGTGCGAGGATCTGCACACAGGCAGCGAGCCTGGCTTGAACAAGAACCTGGGCAATTTGCCCTGCCATTTCCTGGGTTGGTGTGGTGGTCATGAGAACACAGATTTTTTCGGATTTTTTTCCCTTCATGGGATGAGTATACCACAGCTGGCTGGAGAAAGCCCTACGCTGATAGAAAGTGTAGTTTTTTTGGTTGCATCACCTTTAGTTTAGTACTATACCCTAATGCAAGGTATAAGTATGCAAAATACCGGATATCCAAACTTGACAGAAAGTTAAATTATTTGGTTATCGAAGCGAATAGCCAAACCGAGCTTCAAGTTCGATTTTCCGTAACTGTCTTGACAGAAAACCGGAATTTGGGGCACTATCGACCCACTGTTATTTTTTGGATTCGCTCGCAAGGAGTCCATTTATATCGGGCCCATAGCTCAGTTGGTTAGAGCAGTGGACTCATAATCCATTGGTCGTAGGTTCAAGTCCTACTGGGCCCATAAAAAAGCCGGTTATCCACCTTTAGGTGGGTGACTGGCTTTTTTTGTGGTGGGACCCGGTAGGACCCTGGTCGTAATTTGCCAATTGGCAAATTACTGCTCGGGAATGCATCCGTCTTAAAAACCAGGGGCCGCCGACCGGTAGGGAGGATCAGCGCACAGGACGTGCGCGGCAGGCCCCGCAGACGGCATGAAGCATGGAGCCACGATGGCGGAATGCTGAATGCCAAGTCCTACTGATCAGGTGCGTACAGGACCGACAAGGAGGACTTGAAACTAAAAATGCTGTTGCGGGAATACCTGGAACGGCAAGCACCACGGATAACATCGATAATTTTCCAGAATATTATGTGTTTAGATCCTTTTCCAAAGAAGCCAGCCCTTCAAGGATTTGATTGAAGGTTGGTGCTTTTCCTTGGAAAATCATGTCCTGCATGGAAGCATAATCTGTTGCCAATGGTTGTATTCGCTGT
>SKVS01000221.1 GCA_007129335.1 Spirochaetaceae bacterium | reverse complement strand
CGAAGCATTGGGCTTTCCGAATAAAATAACCGAATACTTCACAAAACTGATGGTAGTTCCCAGGTTAATAATGAACATGGCAACTCCACCCAGGTCTCCCTGGAGCCCCTGCTGAATGAAGTACTTGGAAATGCTTCCGTTAAAAAATGGGGCTCCGGTAATACCCAGTACCCCAATAAGGGTTCCTATACCAATGGCCGGCATATGGCGCAACACACCCCGGATCTCTGCGTAAGACCGGGTACCGTACTCCTCTATAATAATGCCTGCGGTAAGGAACAACAGCCCCTTGAACAGAGCGTGGTTCAGAATATGGTACATTCCACCCCAAAAGGCCTGCTCCGTTCCCAAAAAGAGGCCCAGAACAATAAGACCCACCTGGCTGACCGTATGGTAGGCCAGAATGAGCTTTATGTCTTTTTGGGCAATAGCCAAAAGAAAGCCGGTTACCGAGGTTATAAAACCAAGAGCCATGAAAAATGGCCCCACATCCAGGTGGTGGGAAAATACCTGGGTCATGCGGATGAGCAAATACACCCCAACCTTGACCTGAACCCCCGAAAGGATGGCTGAAACAATGGCAGGAGCACTGGGAGCACCATGAGCCCGGGGGAGCCAACTGAACAGGGGAAACAGGGCTGCCTTCATAGCAACCGCGGTCATAATGAGGGCAAAGGGAACAAACAGGGCCCTGGGATTTTGAATAAGTCCAATTCTTGCCTCCATGAGCTGAAGATCCAGGGTACCGGTAATGCGATACAGGTAGCCAATTCCCAGGAGCATGAAGGCCATACCGATAAAGTTCATCATAAGGTAGAGCATGGCATCGTACACCGATTGCTTGTCCTGCTTGTACATAATGAGTATGGCAATAATGAGCATTCCCAACTCAATAAGCACATAAATATTGAACAGGTCAGCGCTCAAAAAGACCCCAATGAGAGATGCTTCCAGCATAGTAAAAAGAAACAAAAAGGTCCGATCCATGTAGGAAGCCCGGGTACTGAAGAAAAAGGTTCCCGTACTGAAAAGAACCGTCAACACCACCAGGGGAACCGAGGTACCATCGGCAACCAGCTTAATGGACACCCCTTCGGGCCACCCTGCAACGTATTGCACCAGGTCCTGTCCCCAGCGTACGTGGATGAACAGGGTAACCGAGAGCCCTACAAGAACCAGCTGCAGTACACTCAGAATGCCAAAATACCAGTTTCTGGGCAAAAAAGAGCCGAGTATCCCTACAGCCAGGGGAACGAGAACCAGGTAATGAAGGGGGAGAAAAAAATCCATATTATTTTTCCAGCCTTCGAATGAGAATTTTCCAGTCAGCCGTGCCGTAGCGGTAGGCCACCCGCATATACATGGCCAGGCACATGGCTACAACCGAAACTCCAATGACAATGGCAGTAATCATGAGCGCCTGGGGAACCGGATCAGCCATGTACTGGGGATCCATGGGATAAATGGGGGCTCGGGCCTGGTCGGGTCTGTTGGCCATCATGAAAAAGGTAATGGCTCCAATGTCCATGATCCCCACCGACATAATGGTTTTAATAATATTCCTCTGGGTCATTGCTCCGTAGAGTCCCAGGAAAAAAAGTGCTACCGCTAGATCTTCTACACCCAGATTACCTATAAATGCCATGTTTTTCCCACCCCTTGAAAGAAAGCAAACCGGAGAACCGCAACTCCCAGGCCAAATCCCACCTGAACTCCAATAAGAATATCCATGAGGGTCAGGTACGCACTCTGCCACCGGGGAAGTTGATGAATAACCTCCGTAAAGAGCACTGCCATGGGAATAAGGACAATAAAAGCCAAAAAGATTTTCTGTATGGTATGAAGCACCTCGCTGTCTGTATCATCAACAGGAAACACCACGTAGCGGGCGACAAAAAGGGTTGCAAGAACGCTTCCTCCCTGGAATCCCCCGCCGGGTGTATAATGACCGTTTACAATAATGTAAAAGCCAAAAAGCAGCATGAAGGGGTACAGGAGCCCAATCATCAGTTGAATAACCAGGGATTCCTCCCCTAAGTCGTCTAAGGAATCATAATTATCCATGATTCTTTTTCTCCAAACCGGCTTTCATGTCGCTTTCCCTGGGCAGGAACTGCTTCATCCCAATAATTGCGGTCAGCAAAATGAGTGCTTCAAACATGGTATCGTACATCCGGTAGTTCAACAAAATTGCCGCTATGGCATTCTTCGAATCGGTATCTTCAAAAAAATTATGAATCATGTACAGATATAATTGAGGATCTAAAACCTCATGATTCCCATTGGTAATGAGGGTCACCAAAATAAATGCCCCGAAGGTGAGCAAGGCGGACAGGATGTACCTCATTCGGTTGCCTCCTTTTTTGCGCCATGAGTGGGAATGGTACCTGCAGAAGTTCGCTGGAACTGAATAGATCCTCCAAAACCCCTCATTTGTATCATGAGTTCCAACTCAACCATGACGTAATTATCCTCGTCGGTGTGGGCGGTAATCTGCTTTCCGTCATCGCTGAGAATAAGATCGTAGGCGGTGTTATCCAGGGCCCGTTCCAGGGGAATATCCAAAAAAACAACTTGAACCTCAACTTCCCTGCGAACAAAAAAATCCCGAATATCCTTTAATGCTTCGCTGCCTTCCAGGGTATACATGTAGTGGTCTTCCACCTTCAACCGGCTGGGAATACTGACCACCCCAACGGTGTATACCCGGTTTTTTTTCAGGGCTGCAAGGTACAAAAGGGTTACAATTCCACTGCCAATGATCCCCTCGGCTATGGCAAGCTCCGGTGCGGCATAGAGAAGATACAGAAGAGCTGCCAACAGAGAAAAGACCGCCAGATACACAATCGCCAGACGCATCTGGTTGGTATGGATGATCATAACCACAAAGAAGCCCATAGTTAAAAGGACAAGAATTTCAATCATGGGTCGGATCCTGAACCTCGCCTGGGTCTGAAGAACTCATGGGACGGGTTATGACCTTTACATGGTAGCCGCTTTTCCAAGCCGACCGGGCTATAGCATGGGCTCCCACCGAAACGGTCAGTAATTCGAAAACCAAAATCATGGCAAGCTTCAGCGTAAGGGAAGAAAATCCCCCAAGAACCATGGTTCCCAGAACAATGGTAACAAAGCCCATAGCCTCGACCTTAGACGTTATGACAATACGGGCATAGAAGGTATCCAGTTTCAGAAAGCTGTAAACTCCGAAGG
>SKVS01000214.1 GCA_007129335.1 Spirochaetaceae bacterium | reverse complement strand
GGTTGGGTTAGGTGGAAGGTTGGATGCCACCAATGTAATTACTCCCATTGCTTCGGTAATAACAAGTCTGGAACTGGAACACACGGATATCCTCGGCCCTACCCTCGAACATATTGCCCGGGAAAAAGCCGGAATTATAAAACCTGACATTCCGACCTACTGCTTTCCCCAGGAACCCGAAGCATTGAGAATAATTTCTCGTCGATGTTCCGAAATACACTCCCCGCTTTCGTTTCCCTTGGGTCAGGATCCCTTACTGACCCACTTCCCATCCATGGAACTCGACTGGGAAGGCTGTAGTTTTACCCAAGGGGGTATTTTCTTTCATACCAAAGTGCCGGGGAAAATGCACTGCCTGAACTGTCTCTTTGTCAGGAACATGCTCCAGGACATAAGAAGTTCTCAGAATATGTCCACTCCCATGTTGCAACAGCTGGATTTGGAAGCCTCAATCGCGGCTCTGAGAAAGACTACCATCCCTGGGAGAATGGAAGTACGGCCTTTACCCCTTGCAAATCCTGCTCCGGTCATTCTGGACGGAGCCCACACCCGAAATTCCGCAGCTATTTTGCGAAGAAACCTCCAGGAGCTCTTAGGTCCAAAAGGACAGTTCGTTCTTGTCCTGGGAATATCCCAGGGAAAAGATTACCGATCAATTCTTGAACAACTGCTGCCCATGGCGAATCATACCTGGATTACAACACCGGGGACCTTTAAAGCGAGTAATCCCGAAACCCTCTTTGACCTTAGTCAGGAGGTTGCTCGGGAGAAGGAACTTGATCCGAATACCCTAAGCCTTGCTCCAAATCCCCTGGATGCATTCCACCAGGCAGCAACCCTGGCTGGCCAGAGGAATATTCCCCTGGTAATTACCGGCTCATTCTACCTTCTGGGAGAAGCTGAGGCCTGGCTGGAAGGAATGAGCTAATGGGAATGCGGGCAGCAGAAATCCAGACTGTACTGGATGAACTTCAGTTGGAAGGCACATCAATACAACAAATTGTTCAACCCGATTTCCCCAATTTATATCTCCATGTCATTCGTCCGGGACAAAATTTCTGGATTCGGATTTGTCTGGTTCCAGGCTTCACCCGATTGCACCGGAGCTGGACAGCCCCGAGAAAAAAAGTGAAGGTTCAGCGGTTTGCTGAATTCCTCCGCAGTACAATCCGGGGAGGAAGAATTATTCGGGTTGAACATAAAAATCAAGACAGAATTATTTGCCTGACGATTCGAAATTCCCAGAAGGTGGTACTGATGTACATTCGCCTTTGGGGGGGGGCTGCCAACATTGTAGTTACCAGCGAAGATGGTATAGTTCTGGACAGTCATTACCGAAGGCCTAACAAGGGGGAGGTTACAGGTCACCACTGGTCCCTGCCTGAACCCAAAAACAAAGGTTTATACCCTGTTCGTACCGAACTCCTTTCTCAAGACCATGGGGATTCTTCCATTCCCGGACTTACCGATTCCAATGATATGCCCTTCAACCAGAAGGTTTTTCTCTGGTATACAAAACTCGAACAAAAAGAACGCAGGGAAGCTATGCTTTCCGAACTCGACCGGAAGCTCGACCAACGGGAAAATGCCCTGGAAGGCAGGCTAAAGGGCCTTTCCCGACGGGACGAAGAACTGGAACACGAAGAGACCTATCAGCGATACGGCGAGTTACTCAAGAGTCAGATCCATTTAATTCAGCCTGGAGATCAGGAAGTACAGGTAGAAGACTACTGGAACCCAGGCAAAAGGGTTGAGGTGCCCATTGATCCCAGGAGGAACCCCCAGGAAAATGTTCAGAAATACTTCCACTTAGCCAAAAAAGCCCGAACAGGAAAACAACATATTGAACAGGAAAGGGCTAATTATCTTCAACAGCTCGAGCAAACCCAGTACTTTCGCTTAGAAGTGCAGGATCCTGACTGCACCCTCCATCGTATGGGTGAAATCCTGGAAGATTTGAGTGCAAAACTTAACCCTCCGGCCCGAATCACCAAGGAGAATGAAGACCAGCCAGGTCTAGAATTTACCAGTCACGGGTACCGGATTTTTGTTGGCAGGAATGCCAAAGAAAATGACCTGCTGCTCAGAAGATATACCAGGGGAAATGACCTTTGGCTCCATACCAGGGATTACCCCGGGGGGTATGTGTTTATTCGAACACAGAAGGGGAAAACTGTTCCGCTGGATGTCCTGCTCGATGGGGGGAATTTGGCAGTATTCTACTCTAAGGCAAAAACCTCTGGTACAGCAGACCTTTACTACACCCAGGTAAAACACCTTCGCCGCCCAAAAGAGGGAAAACTGGGGCTCGTTCTGCCGAATAAAGAAAAAAATCTACGCATTACCCTGGATCCCGATCGTCTTGCAAACCTGCTGGGCCGCTCAGGGTAACAGCATCCAGGTATGGTTTTTTTGATTCACCGAAAATACTCTTGCACTGGTGTTAGGACTGTTCGATACTTGTCTTATGTCGAGTATCATTCGTGAACCTCAATTCGAAGGATTATTTTATCCTGAGGACCCGGATTTTCTTAAGGCTCATATTGTCCGGGGTTTTCAGCAACACCGAGGTTATTCCTCAGGAGAAGAATCCCTCAGTCCGCGAGCACTCTTTGTCCCTCACGGATCTTACGAATTTTGTGCCCAACACATCGATGCGGCATTCAGCAGGTTATCCCGTCTTCGGTCGGACCACTATGCGCGGATTATAATTCTTGGCCCCTGCATTCATACCCAAACCCCAGGGTTGTTCCTGACAGAGTCCGAAGCTTTTAACAGCCCCCTGGGTACAAGTCCCATCGATGAGGAGTTTTATCGGGAACTGCAATCCGTTTCCATGGCCTTTTCCTATAATGAACCAGCCCACTTACAGGAATACTCCATAGAAATCCTGCTGCCCTACATCCATTATCTGTTTCCCCGCACCCCTCTTGTACCTATACTCATGGGTAGCCCTTCCAAAGGGCAACAATGGAAACACGCAAGTTCGGGAATTCAGCTTGTCATGGAAGAGGCCCAGGGAAACAGTCTCTTCATTGGTATCAGTAACCTGAGCAAACCAGGCACCTCAGCAACAACAACCAGCGTCTCTATGGAGATACAACGAATTCTTACCAGCCATACCTGGTCCGATCTTGCCTCCTATTCCCATCCGCTGATTCCCTTTGGAATATATTCCTGGTTGAGCATCCTTAACCTCATGCCTCGGAACAGCCT
>SKVS01000302.1 GCA_007129335.1 Spirochaetaceae bacterium | reverse complement strand
AGTTATTTGGTAATCCCAGTTTCCTTGACTGATTTGGCCAACTCCTTTTTTCAGTTTTCCAATAGATTGAAGAATGAGATTGTTCATGATAAGAATCAGAATAAGCACCACAGTAGAAATTACGCCCATAATTCTCATGGTTTGAAAAAACAGCAGTCTGTTTTTCTGGGACAGGTTGTACAAATCGGTACCAATTTCAATAAGGCCAACAACCTTTCCCTGAAAATCCCTTATTGGTCCCACAGCGTATAACCATTCACCAGAAATATCACTAACCCGTTCGGTAGCAATCCTCCCCTCCTGGGCCTGAGAGTAAACGCCGTTTGGTTCATCGTACCAGGTAAAGGGGTAAAACAATCCTATGCGCCCATTCTGATACATGAGACCGTAAAGAACCTCATCAATAACCCGATATAGGGCAAAGTAATAACTTCTGTTCCAAGGGTCCTGGTTATTATTCATGCTTTCATCCAGAACCTGGTGTAGTTCCCAATACTCTGGTGAATAAAATTCCCCAATGTCTTGAAGAGCATAGATAAGGTTTCCATCTATACTCCTTCCTATAGACTGGGTTAATGCTGCAACAGTTAACTCCTCCTGATGAATTGCTTGCTCAAGAAAGAGATTGGATAGAAGCAAGATAATAAAAATCATAGCCACAGACATGACTGGTACAAGTATCAGCAGCTGCTTCAAAAGAAGGGAAATTCTACGCTTCATGCTATGGGTATAAAATCGCCTTATACCCAGGAGTATGCTTGCAAGGCCAAGGGCAAGACCAAGCCAGAGAAGGATAGTGCGTATTACAGCCCTGGTACTCAGCATTCCCGAAGTCCTGTAGGCAAGTACCCGGGACCTGGTATTGAACACAATGACCCCTTCATCATTCGTTGTAACAATGAGCCCTTCATCGTTTCCATATAAGCGGTAATAGTAAAAGGCTTCAGAAGGAAAACCCTGGCTCCTGAGTATTTGAGGGTTGAGCAATGATCTGGTTGATCCCCCATCCTGGGAAAGCCAACGAATTTCCTTTCCAACCAGGTTCACATAAGCAAAACCGTCGCCTATCCAGGCAATCTCCCAGGGAACATCCCGGGGAAAGCCCTGGGCAACATAAAAGGGGTCGTTAATCGAACCGGTCTGCACATTTCCGATTCTGAATGATCCGTCCTTCAGGACGAGAATAAGTTCATGCTCTGATATCCAGTTAATATCTCCTACAACCAGATTACTCTTTGCAAAGGGGATTCTCCCCAATCGTTCCAAGACCCGTTTCTCGATTGAAATTCTCATAGCCTCAATACCTGAATCAGTAAGAACCAGCCATGATAACCACTGACCATCGCTCTTCATTGCCCAAATTTCACCCCGCTGAATTCGGGTAGACAAAAGCTCATCGTAGTTCCTCTGCACAAGGATTGATATGAATCTTCCGGAATGATCGTATTGCATTATTTCTTCCCGCTTCAGAAACATTCCGTATTCATCGTGAACGTAGTTTAATACAAAGAGATTCCTGTTCTGGTCTGTAGCCAAATCCTGGGCATAAAAGAAACGCCCTTCATCCCTGCTGCCCCCAGAAATAACGGCATCGATCGCTCCGAGGGCATCACTGCCCACAATCCGTCTGAACGCATTATCGATAAGGAAAAGTCCTCCATCGTGTCGGGGTACGGCGATTTGGGGATAGGAAAAAGATAGTTCGGTTTGGAATGGATTTGCCAAATTGAAACCCTGGGAAAGATAACCAATGAGAACAAAGAGAAAGATACCAAGGAGTATGGGAACCCAGATGCTGGCATGCTTCATTCAAATACCTTTCTTATTTTCTCTTCATTCTTCATAACTCAGGGAGAATCTACCTGAATTCTAAGGCAAATCCAGGGGATGTTCCAATGATTTCGAACCATGGCAGATATAACAAGCCTTTCTTTCCCCACAATGTCACAAATTGCAGCCAAAAAGCATTGTGGAGCAACAAAAGGTTTGACAGGTCTAAAAACACCCCCCTATGATGGTTTAACTATATTTTAACACGGCTCCCCCTATGGAATAATTCCATAGGTCGAACCGGAAAGGAAGGGTGCATATGAGCTACAGCACCGATGATATACGCAACATCGCTGTTGCTGGGCACGGAGGTACAGGGAAGACAACCTTCGTCGAAAACCTGCTTTTTTCGGGAGATCAAATCGAGAAACCCGAAATGGTCGATTCGGGAAAATCGGTAAGTGACTTTACCGAGGAGGAAATTGAACACAAAATTTCCATCCACACCTCCCTGTCCCATATTTTCTGGAAGGGACACAAAATCAATATTCTGGATACCCCAGGGGCAAGCGACTTCGTCGGCGAGGTCATTGCAGCATTCAGAACCGCCGAGAGCGCAGTTATGCTGGTAGACAGCCAGTCGGGTGTGCAGATTGAAACCATTAAATTATGGCGACGATTGGATAACAGAAATAAACCTAGAATAGTATTTGTTAACAAAATGGATCAGCCCCGAGCCGATTTTGAACAGGTTCTGGAGGATCTTCGATCCAAATTTAATGCTGAAGAAAAACCCTTTATCCCGATTACCATACCGATAGGAAGTGGCGATGATTTCAAAGGAATCATTGACCTCATTCACATGAAGGCATATATGGTTCACGAACCAGGGAAGAAAGAAAAAGAAACTGAAATACCCCAGGAGTTCAAAGAAATAGCTCAGACCTACCATGAACAAATGATAGAGGCTGCCGCTGTGGGTGATGACGAGCTCATGGAAAAATATCTGACCGAGGAAGATCTCACTGTAGAAGAAGCTATTCGTGGATTAACCGAAGGACTGGTAGAGAATAAATTGGTACCGGTATTTTGCGGAAGCGCACTTATGAATACGGGCATTTCTGCCATTCTTGACTTCCTCAATATATCCGCTCCCGCACCTACGGGTCTTCAGGAAACTTCCTATAACGACAACCATGAAGAAGAAAAAGTCACAATTTCTCAGGATTCACCTTTCAGTGCATTCAGTTTCAAAACCAGTATTGACCAGTACGCCGGTAAACTTTCGTTTATCAAAGTAATTACCGGAGTTTTGAAACCGGATATGGAAATTTATAATTCAAGAGAAGGAAAGAAAGAAAAAATTTCCAAACTCTACATGTGCCAGGGTAAGAAACTTGAAGAAGTACAGGAATTGTTTGCCGGAGACCTGGGAATCATAGCAAAAATTACTT
>SKVS01000269.1 GCA_007129335.1 Spirochaetaceae bacterium | reverse complement strand
TCCGGTAACCGTCATGGTATAGAGTAAAAAGGGAAAATTAATTCCTGCGTCTACCGATTGAAAAAGTCCAGCCCAGAATCGGCTGTTTACCTCAATGAGGACAGGTTGAGAGTCGGGGTTCCCGTTCCAGCGAAAATCAAGTTCCCCTATGCCGTGCCAGCCCAGGGGGCCCAGAAGGCTGTTTGCAAGTGGTATAAAAACTGAATCGTCTACTGTTTCTCTCAATACACCAGCTCCTGAATCCACAGGGTAGCGGCGGAGGTTACGGTAGGCCATGCTTCCTTTTAGAATTCCTTTTTCATAGAGTACGGTCAGGCAATAATCCTGACCGGGAATGAATTCCTGGATCAAGAGGTTTCGGGCTTCGGGGTTCACGGATTCCCGTAAGGATTCGGGAGTATTACAGAGGAAAATACCCCTGCCTCCCATTCCGTTGGTTGGTTTGACCATGACCGGGTAGGGGAGACTGGGAATGAGTTCTGTCAGCTCTTCGGGTGACCGGATATGCCAGGTTTTGGGAATAGGAATGAGAAGGTCTTCTGCAGTCCGGGCAAGGGCGTCCTTGGGGTGTATGCGGGATATGGATTCCCAATCGGGGGCAGCAACCAGAATATGGGGTTCTAACAGGTGTTTGTGTTGGGAAATGATGTCTGTTTCCTGAAAAACAGGTATGAGAACATAGGGAACTCCATCGGGGGGTTTGTTCGCCTTTATGTGAGACAGCAATCCCTCAATGAATTCGGTTGTATCCTGCCTGATTGGAGGATGAACAAAATTTTTGGTAACATACCGGGAAAAACTCAGCACGGTCAGGGCAGAATCGTCACAGCCGATGACTTCTATACCCTGTTTACCCAGGGAGTGGGCTATGACAAGGGAAATGATACTCCGTCCGTACATGACAATGGCCCGGCCGAGGGGGAGGTGTGGGTTCTTCATGGGGAAAAAGTACTGTTTGATCAGGGAAAATGCAAGGAGCCTATCGACCTGGAGTCGAGTTCGGGTTACCCTGTTGGTTCGGAGGAACTATGGCAGCATTACACAATCTTGGAAGACAGACCTTTGGAAATCCGGACAATAAGGGAAATCTACCCTCGAGGGAAGAGGTGACCCTGCTTTTGAATGAATGGGTCCATAATGAAAAACTTCGTTTCCACATGGAGCAGGTTGGAACCCTTATGAAAACCTGGGCCCAGAAAAAGGGTTTGAATGAAAAGGAAGTCTGGCTGTGGGAGGCTACAGGCCTCCTTCATGATGCGGATTGGGATCAATGGCCCGACCTTCACTGTGGAAAAATCATTGCCTATGGGGAAGAGCAGGGTTGGGACCCGGACTTGCTCCATGGCATTGCAAGCCATGGACCAGCTCATTTCGGTGTGGAGCCTGTATCTCCGCTGGATCATCTTATTTATGCGCTGGATGAACTTTCGGGATTTGTCCATGCTGTTTCCCTGGTAAGGCCAGGGGGATACGATGGTATGTCCGTTAAGTCTGTAAAGAAAAAAATGAAGGAAAAATCCTTTGCAGCCCAGGTAAGCCGGGAAGAAATAACCGACGGGGCTTCCCGAGCAGGAATTGATTTGGATGAACTCATAGCCTTTGTCATTTCTGTACAAAGGGAGATGGAATAATGGTACTGGTCATAGGGCACAACGGTGCATGGCAAAAGACCTATACCCTTGGTCAGATTCACCTGGGACGGGTCAACAGAATAGGGCAGAGCTACCAGTCTGCTGCAGGGAAAGGTGCGAATACCTGCAGGGTTCTGGCAGGATATGGAATTGACCACCAGCTCCACGGATATGTGGGAGGGGCTAATGGGGATAAGTATATTCGGGGCTGCCAGGATGACGGCATTCAGACCCGCTTGACCCCTATTCAGGGAGAAACAAGAATTTGCTCCACCTTTTTGGAAGCAGACCAGAGAATGACCGAATTTGTGGAACCTTCGCCGGAGGTTCAGGTTCAGGAAGCTCAGGATGCCTGGGATTGTTTCATGGACAGTCTTGGCTCGGCAACCTTTCTTGCTATCTGCGGGACTGCTGCCACCGGGGAGGATGAAGATTGTTACCTAAGATTGATTCAGGCTGCCCAGGCTCTGGGTATTCCCGCTATTCTGGATTCCTATAAGGATCATGGAAAGCGGGCCCTCCTGGCCGGGCCTGAAATCATAAAGATCAATCTGGAAGAATTGTCAGAAATGTCAGGCTATCCGGTACATACCCAGGAGGAACGCATTACAGCCTATGGGAAAATGATTCGGGAATGGAATTTGAAGTGGATAATAATTACCATGGGGGAGAAGGGGGCAGAGGCTTGTAATGGAACTTCGGTCATCTCTTGTCAGGCTCCAGCAGTTGATGTAGTAAACCCCATAGGCAGCGGCGATTCTGTGACAGCGGGAATAATTACTGCCATACTTCGGGGTTCGGATGGAAAAAAGATTGATTTTTCCGATGAACAGTTGATGAAATCAGCCCTCATTCTTGGGGTAGCATCGGGGACGGCAAATGTCATGAACTGGAAACCTGGCCATATTGAGGACAGGGATCTGGAAGAAATAATGAAGGGTCTTACCGTTCAAGTACGGGCTTTATAGCAAAAAAGAGGGTTACACGCCATGTTTTTACGGAAAAAGCGCCTTGGTTTGGCACTGGGAGGGGGGGCAGCCCGGGGATTTGCTCATATAGGGGTGTTGAAAGCCCTGTCAGAAGGGGGAGTTGCCCCATCTTGCGTGGCTGGAACAAGCGTAGGCAGTCTCATTGGGGCTCTGTATTGTGCTGGCCATACCTGGGAAGATATTTGGCAGCAGTCTCAGGACCTCGATTGGGGGGACCTTGTTAAAATTACCATGCCTACCATGGGTTTGGTTAAACCCCAAAAGCTGGAATCCTTGGTGGACAAGCTGGTCAACGGTGCAAAAATAGAGGATTTGCCTATTCCTTTTCAGGCTGTAGCAGTGGATCTGGTTCAGGGTCAGCAGGTTATTTTGGACCGGGGACCCGTTGGCCGGGCAGTACGGGCCAGTTGCAGTATTCCTGGGATTTTCACTCCTTTGGAAGATGGTGAAAGACTCCTGGCGGACGGTGGTGTGCTGAATAACCTCCCTGCTGATGTCCTGGATGACAGGAGCTGTGACTATATTTTAGCGGTAGATTTAACCGATGGAGGACTTGATCAACACGATAAGCCCGAAAACCTTGCCCAGGTCATGTTGCGGAGTA
>SKVS01000405.1 GCA_007129335.1 Spirochaetaceae bacterium | reverse complement strand
CATGCTTTACAAGGACTTCCTGAAGTAACCAAACCTCTTTTCTGATTGGGGATCTCAAGGGAGCCTTATCTGGGGGATTCTAGGACAATTCGGGAGCAACCCATTTTCCCTCTTTCTTCACCATTGCATATTGATTTTGCAGTAAATCTTCAAGTCCCTTGGTTAGATTTCTGGTGAGTTCCACTTCTTCTTTGGATGGTAAGAGGGCTTCATCGAGTAAGCCGCTGGTAAGGAGGCTGTCGGTTAGAAGTTTTGCTGCCAGGAATCGCTTAAATTTATTGACCCCGAGAATAATTGGCTTATGGAGTAATCCTATGACTTCCCAGGTTACCTGTTCTGCCTGACTATACTTACCTCCATCTTTATGCTGCTCACTCACTCGAATAGGGAGGTTTTTCTTTATTCTGTCCAAATTTTCAACCAGATAATCCAGCTGAAAGAGACCGGTTGCGCAATTAAAGAGAATAGGCTTTCCTTCTTTCTCTGCCTGGAGAACCGATTCACTGCTTATAGCCGGTCCTATGTCCGCACAATTGAGCTTTCCATCGGAGGTTCGAATGAGTATTCCGCCTTTGGTATCCACCGGTGTCTTAAAACTGAAATCGAAGGCAGCGTTTCCCTGAGAAAGGGCAAGATAGGCAATTGCCCTGGGGCTGGGCAGGGAACCAAGATTGTCAACATTTCCAAGATAGGCAAATTTTTTACCCTGGGAATGGAGTTTTCGATATATTGGCTCGAGGGTTTGGAAATTCTGTCCGTGGCCTCCGGGGAGCCCCAGCGGGGTATGGTGTTTCCCCCATGCCTGGGTGAAAATTGCTTTTTCTTTGCCATCATCCTTATGAGTCATTGCTGCGAGAAGGGGTTGAATTTCTGTTAACCAGGGTTCAAGTCGTACACCCAATTCCTTTGCTAAAATTCGAATTTCCGGTCTTTTGAACGCCTGTGCCAGTCCCTGTTCTAACTGATCATTATTTGCTGTAGAGGTCATATGGAAGAACGGAAAAATTGGCAGGAGTTCCATATCGTTCATTTCAGAAATTCCTAAGGATTCCAGGAATTTGCGATGTTCTTTCACCAGGAGAAGGGCATTTCGTATTCGTAAGGTAAGAAAATTGAGTCCAGGTTCACCATTGTTATTATAGTACGCCGGTGCCAGTCCTTTGGGCAGGTTCATCAGTTCTGGGGCATTTGAAAAGAAATACTGCTCCAAGGATGCAAAAATCCCGGGATGTGCCGATTTATTCCGGGTGGTATCGCAATAACTTGTGGCCATTCCTCCGTTGAGGATTCCCACGGTAACCAGAGGAAGATAAAGAATACCAAACTCATGGTAACGTTGAGGGGTGAATTCCAGGGGATCTGGTTGTCCTGCAAGCCATGCGTCCAGGTGGTTTTCTGGAAGACCAAGGGCGAGGGTTCTTAACTGATTGTGATCCATTACCAGGAGTGGAAGATTTTCTATGTCTACTACCTGATTATTATCTATGCCAGGAAAATCGGGTAAAACCTCAGGAACCGGAGGAAGATCGCCCCGGTTATACCGGTCAAGAATGGTCAAGCTTGTGGTTGCATCGATACCCTTTGTTTCCAGAAGTTGGTGTATTTCCCTGTTCTTCATGTTTCTTCCTTTGTGGTCCCAGCATTTCTCAATAACAGTAAGAGGTTATGTGTTTTTCTCGGTATTCTCTGATTCCTATCCTGTTAAAGCAAAAAAACCCAGGGCTGCTCCGGGAAGGGAAATTCCATAATCGTCTACGATGTAAACAGGAATTTCAGAAAGCGCCGGACCCATGGTCTGTTTGTAGTTTTTCAAAAAATGAACCATGAACCGATTTTCTTCGGTGAACCATGGCAGGTTTTTCGAAGCAATTCCCCCTGCCAGATACAGACCACCCTTGGGTAAGAAGGTCAGGGCAATGGTTGAAGCAAAACGGGCATACATTTCAACAAAGAGCTTCATGGTTTCCTGACACAGTTGGTCATTCTTGGCAGCTTCACTAATAAGAGGTGCCCGTTGATCCCGGGGTTGGGAAAGGATTTGAGAAGAAACAATGCCAGGATTTTCTTGTTTTTGGGAAAGGAATTCGTGTATGTTTACTATACCTTGTCCGGAAACATATTGCTCGGTGCCGGCGTTGATTCCCCATTTCTCATGGAGGAAGGATTGTAGTTCCCGGGTTCGATCGTCGTATGCACCAAAATCGCTGTGTCCTCCTTCACTGGGATGGGCTGTATAGTGTCCCCTGTCCTTTATGAGGTAACCGATTCCAAGTCCGGTTCCTGCCCCAACTACGGCCTGAACCGAGCAATTGGCGCGAAACTCCTGGGGTTTTGGAAAGGAGCCATCGGGATGATTTAGAGGAATCAACTGTTTCGGATTAGCAGGGTTTAAAAGGGGTACTCCATAACAGATTGCAGAAAAATCGTTAATAACCAGTGTTGGAATTCCCAGAGAATTGCTAATGCCATCACCGTCAATGTCCCAAGGGAGATTGCTTGTATGGCAGAGGTTATTGCTCACCGGGCCTGCACCGCTGAGGCATATTCCTTTAAGATTCAACTTTGAATTCTTCTGGACAAAGTGGGTAAGGGCTTTTTCCAAACCTTCCTCTATAGAAGAAAGCTCCTTACTTCCAAATCTGATCTGGTCGAGAACGGTAAAATCTGAAGGACCTAATCGCTCAACCAGGGCCAGGGTCGTATTCGTTCCGCCTATATCCCCGGTGAGTACCAGCGGACTACTTTCCGAGTATTGTATTGTGCTCATGGTTCTTATTGTAACGAACCACCGTTCAACGAACAAGAATGAAAGGGAGAAAAATGGAATTAGGTAAAAATATCGAACAGAAGTGCTTCTGTATTATTCTTTGTCCAGGCTCATTTGTGTATTTTTACGCTGAGCAGTGCAATTCTCATTCCCTCATTAAAATTGCACTGCTGAGCTTGTCAGCAATGAAATTTTGGATTACGCTATTTATGACCAGCAGGAGGTGTCATGGAGAATTCCCAGGGAAGGTTTAGACTCATTACCCGAAGTGACTTCGATGGTCTGGTTTGTGCAGTATTGCTCAAAGACAAGAATCTGGTAGATGAAATAAAATTTGTACATCCTAAGGATATGCAGGATGGCCTGATTGAAGTTACTGACAGGGACATTACTACGAACCTTCCCTACGTCGACGGGGTTCATTTGGCTTTCGATCACCACTATTCCGAAACTATCCGGGTTGGT
>SKVS01000376.1 GCA_007129335.1 Spirochaetaceae bacterium | reverse complement strand
CATTCAGGAACTTCAATGTGGGGTATGCCTCGGCCATTGCCTACGTGTTGTTCATTATTATTCTGATTTTGTCGGTACTCTCTTTCAAGCTCATCCAGCTTGAGAAAAAACCCCTAAAAACAGGGGGCTTATTATGATGATTGAAAAACAAAACCCGGTCGCAAGACTTTTGCTTTATGGATTCCTCATTTTCCTGGCAATAATTTGTGTCTTGCCCTTTTACATGATGATTATCAACTCCACCCGGAGTAATGTGGAAATATCCCAGAACGTATGGCTTACCCCTGGGGATCAGCTCATGGCGAACTACCGAATTATCCAGGGAAAGGTGAATATTTGGCAGGGATTCATAGCCAGCACCATTATCACCGTGCCTTCTGTATTACTGTCGGCTTTTTTCAGTGCCATGACAGCCTACGGTTTTGCCAAGTTTAACTTCAAGGGACGGAATGTATTGTTCTGGGTGGTATTGGGAACCATGATGATTCCCCAGCAGCTGGGGCTCATTGGGTATTACGACCTGGTTGTGGGACTTGGATTAATCGATACCTATGCACCACTCATTTTACCAATGATAGCCAATGCGGGAATGGTGTTCTTCATACGGGCCTACATTGACCAAAGCATATCAGATTCCCTTATTGAGGCTGCGGTCATAGACGGAGCAGGAGAGCTGGCAATTTTTACCCGAATTATCCTCCCCCTGGCCATGCCTGCGGTGGCAACCATGTCGATTTTTACTTTTATTAACAAGTGGAACGACCTCATTACACCAATGGTATTGCTCCACTCAGCGAACAAATTTCCAATGCCCCTGGTAATTTCAAACATCCGGGGATTGTATGAAATGAACTTCGGAGCAATTTACCTGGGAGTTACGATTTCAATAATACCAATATTGTTGGTGGTCATATTTTTCTCGAAAGCAATAATTCGGGGACTAACCATTGGCGCAGTAAAAGGATAAAACAATGACAATTCAAAACCCTGTTCTCACCGGCTTCCATCCTGATCCCTCTATCTGTCGGGTAGGCCATACCTTCTACATTGCCACCAGCACCTTCGAATGGTTCCCTGGTGTTATGATTTATGAAAGCACTGACCTACAGGATTGGACCCTGGTTTCCACTCCTTTGGATAGAAAAAGCCAGCTGGATATGTCAGGAAACCCCGCTTCAGGGGGAATTTGGGCACCTTGTTTGAGCTACGCCGATAACCAGTTTTGGCTTATTTATACCGACGTTAAGAACTGGGCGGGCAGTCCACCGGAGTACAGCAATGGCTTTAAAGATACCCATAACTACCTGGTGACAGCACCATCAATCACCGGACCCTGGAGTGAACCAATTTACATGAACTCCAGTGGATTTGACCCATCCTTGTTTCACGATGATGACGGTCGAAAATGGTTTGTGAACATGGTTTGGGATTACCGACCCTGGAATAATAGTTTTGCCGGTATAGTGCTTCAGGAATACTCCCATACCGAGAAAGCACTCATTGGTCCTAGATCGAATATATTCAAAGGAACAAGTCTTGCATTAACCGAAGCTCCTCATCTGTATAAACGTAATGGATGGTACTACCTCATGACCGCTGAAGGGGGCACCTCCTACGCCCACGGGGTAACCCTGGCCCGCAGCCGAACACTTCAGGGACCCTACGAAGTCCATCCGGTTAATCCCCTTGTCACATCGGTGAAAGATATTTCCGGGCTCCATTCAGCACTGAATGGCCGTTCATTAAAACCCGGAGACCTTGAACCCTATGTTTATCGGGGTTTACAAAAAGCTGGCCATGGGAGCATGGCATCAATTTCTGATAGCGAATGGGTCCTTGCCCACCTGTGTGGTCGTCCTCTGAAAGGTACCTATCGGTGCCCCCTGGGTAGAGAAACCGCTTTGCAGCGTTTGGAATGGCGGGACGATGAATGGCCATGGCCAAACCAGCAGGGACCAGAAACAATGGTAAATTTTTTTGACATTGGACCTGGGGGAAATTCTGAACAACGGCCAGTGGAAAGTTCACCAACCGGTCCTTACTCTTGGAAAGAGGATTTTAATGGTCCACTTTGGACTAAGGATCTACAGACCCTGCGTGTTCCTGCGGATGAGCGGTTTTCCCTGTCAAAAAGACCTGGCTGGTTGACCCTGGCGGGAGCTGAGAGTCCATCCAGTACCTTTCGGCAATCCCTCCTTGCCCGTCGAGTACAAGGTTTTACCTGGAGTGCTCAAACTCTGCTCTCCTTTGAGCCGGAAGATTTTCAGCAGTTTGCAGGACTTGTTGTTCGTTATGACGAGCGCAGTCAGTACCTGTTGCGGGTGTCAGGTATTGGTGAACAGGGAGCTGTTCCCAAGCTGACCAATTCAAACTCCCCAGAACCACGGGCTACCCTTGGAATTATGGCCTACGACGCTGGTAAGCTCATTATGCCCCTGGAAAAAAACGAAGTTCCTGTGGATTCCCGGGAAATTTGGCTTGGAGTCGACATGGCAGGCTGGCAGATCCAGTTCAGATATAGCCAGAATGGTAGGGATTGGATTGCCCTTGGGCCCAAACTCGATGCCAGTGTACTTTCCGATGAATACGCGTTCCCCATGGGCTTTACCGGTATGTTTGTTGGAATTGGGTGTTTTGATGTGAGTGTCCGGTCCCTTGAAGCACATTTTGATTATCTGGAATATAGCCATGAATAGAAAGGGACAACTTCCTATTCTCTTGGGAATAGTAGGATTTATCCTTATGGGGTGTACAACAATGATGAATGATACCAAATCCCTGGGCGATCAGGGACTATCTGACCTTTTTCATGATCATTTCAAACTTGGGGCAACATTGAATTCAGCTACAGTAATGGGTTCTGCTGACCTGGTTCGAACCCATTTTCGCAGTATAACCGCTGAAAATGAAATGAAACCTTCGGTCATTCAGCCACGAATGAATACCTGGCTGACCGGTGGTGCCGATGAAATTGCAAACTTTGCCCGGGAACACGGAATGACTATGCGGGGCCACACCCTTGTTTGGCATCAACAAACACCAGGTTGGTTTTTTGCATCGAACGGTCAAGCCGCGAGCCCGGAGCTCCTGCTTCAAAGAGTACGGACCCACATGGAGTACATGTACAATAGGTATAGTGATGTTGTTTATGCATGGGATGTGGTAAACGAAGCCATATCCGATAATCCCGGGGAGTTCCTTCGCTCTTCACCGTACAGGGATATTCTGGGAGAT
>SKVS01000011.1 GCA_007129335.1 Spirochaetaceae bacterium | reverse complement strand
TAGAACTTCCGCAGCCAACCCTTGTCATCCGATGCCCAGTCATCCAAATAGAATCGGGGATCCCGGGGGAAATCCTCTCCATCCACCTGGTTCAGGTGGTACAGAAAATCCTCAAGCCGCATGCTCAGCTGGCTTTCTGAAAGGGTTCGGTGATTTTCTTCCTTGAACACCCGGTCCAGGAACGACAGAATAAGGGGCCCATGATCTGCGGTCATGAGCCTCCAGGCGGGGTGATTTTTCTTTAATTGAGTAAGGGTCTGATAATCGAATGCCACGCTGCCAAGAATACTACTTGGAGGTCAAATTGAACACCCCATCCCATGAATCCGGTCGGGGATTTTGAATGAATTCCTTGGACCTCAGGTAGTAAATGTCCGCAGGTCCACCCTTACCCTTTTCCCGAATGATCTGTTCAAAGGCTTTTTGGCTCTTGGGATATTCGCGTTGTTCAAAGAGCAACAGAGCTTCTTCGAACTGATCCATTTCGGCTTTCAGCTCAGCAGGAGCCTGATCCAACCTGGCCATGAGCTCCCACAGCTGAATAGGTTCATTAATTCCCACAACCCGCACCCGGTCCAGCCGGCGGCACAGGAACTGGCCTCCTAATTGCTGGTAGGTGGCATCACTTAAGAGGATCCAGGTATTGTACTGCTTGTTCACCCCTTCAAGCCGGGCTGCCAGGTTAACCGCGTTTCCCATGATGGTGTAGTTCTTCTTGCGCTGGGTGCCCATGTTTCCCACAACCATTTCCCCGGTGTTTATTCCAATGCGGGTCAGTAGAGGATTGGGTGTCATGGAATTACTCATGAATCGCTGGTTCAGCTCAGTTTCTATGCTGCGCATGCGAATCGCTGCCTCGCAGGCCCGGGCCGCATGGTCGGGCAGGGGTACTGGTGCTCCGAAAAAGGCAATAATTGCATCTCCCTCGTACTTGTCGATGGTTCCCCGCTGATCCAGAACCTGATCGCTCATAGCTGACAGGTACTCGTTCAGCAGGGTTACCAGGTCGGTTGGGTCCAGGGCTTCGGAAATGGTGGAAAATCCCTTAACGTCGGTGAAAATGGCGGTCATTTCCCGCTTTTCACCCCCCAGTTGGAGTTTTTCCGGGTCGGCAATGAGCTCCTGAATAACCTCTTCGGACAGGTACTGGCCGAAGGCATCGGTAATGAAAGCTTTTTGACTGTTGGTTCGGCGGAAATTCAGCACCAACACTCCCAGGATGGTCGGCGACAGGTAGCTTAAGACCAGGAACTGGTCCAGGTAAATGCCGGCAAACACAAAAACAGCGAAAAATCCCCCAATTGCTAAGAGCAGGACTATTACGCTTAACACCATTCCCCGCAGAGGCCCAGCCCAGTGGAACAGGAAGGGAATAAAAACGCCCAGTGGCAACAAAATCAACAGGCTGACCCACCAGGGTGCGTCCCGGAGAAACTGCTGCTGGAGCATGGAGTTAATTATTGCCGGGTAGGTTCCCACATTCATGTATTCCTTTTCGAAGGGATTCACCCCAATATCAGTGGTGGATTTGCCCGAATAACCCAGCACCACGATGCTGCCTTCCAGCTCTCTGCGGAGGAAGTCGCGAATGGTGGTTAACCGCTCTAGAATTACCCTGCTTTCGGCGAATGCAGCTTTTAACAGCTCCAGGTTGGACTGCAAAAAAGCCCGGTCTTCAGGACCATAGTCTGGCAGGCTCAGAAGATATTCGTATTCTTCGATTCCTATTTCCTCGTAGGGACCATGAATAAAAGCGGCAACATCATTCAGAAATGCCTGGCGCAGCTCCCGGTATTCCTGAACCGCTTCCCGGTCACCGGTTTCCATTCCCCATTCCAGTACTTCCTGAATTGCTGGCGGGTAATCCAGTAAATAGGGACCATCAAAGAAAACGAGCAGGCCCAGGGAATCAATAAGTCGCAGGTTATTCTCCAGGAAGCGGAACTGCTCCTGATTGTCCCAGAGCAGGCGGTAGGG
Source organism: Spirochaetaceae bacterium (assembly GCA_007129335.1). Lineage (GTDB taxonomy): Bacteria > Spirochaetota > Spirochaetia > DSM-27196 > Salinispiraceae > SKVS01. The sequence goes on along the minus strand of SKVS01000011.1, from coordinate 1,258 downwards.
AACCTGACGGAAGCTTTCAATAAAACTGGTTCGGGGCCAGTGGATGAGCATGTGTCCATTTTGGTCCAGGGGAAGCAGAATGTCTCGGGTCCCTCCCTGGGGCAGCCGGGCACCTACCAGGGTTACGCCCTGGTTATCTACCCGTACTGGGGGATTACCGTATAAATCAAGCACACCAGCCAGGCTCAGGTGGGGGTAGACCTTTCCTTTGTACTCGAAGAGCAGATCAACCCGCCTGCGGACCCCGTCGCTGTCTACCACTATGGCAACGCTTCCTCCTCCGGCTAATCCACTTAAGACCGGGTAAATGGTGGGGCTCAGGTAGGAGGTTTGCAATATTCCTTTTGGGTTTTGCTTCCTCGAATCCCGAATTACTTCTACATTCGGCAGGGCCACGAGGGATTCCAGCAGCGCTTGGAGTTGGTCGGAAATAACATAGCTGGGATCCTGTGCGGGGGTAACCGTACCGTGGGCCCGGCCGAAGAATCTGCCAGCCTGACCGAGGAATACATCGTTATCCCGGACGGTTTCCTGAACCCGGCTGAACAGACTGTCCCGGAGAAACTCGTTGTAATCCAGTAGTTGGAATACCAGATCATCGATTTCTTCCTGGGTATAGGTGGGGTCTGAAAGAATAATTTGCAGGATCTGCAAGGTGGTGTCGGCCAGGGTGCCGAAGGTGTTCTCAAAATCCACCGGCAGCTCCTGGGCCAGAAAATCCTCCCGAACCACCCGGGGACTGGTATCCAGGTACTCGCTATCAATGGCCAGTATTTCGGCTCCGAATTCAGCCATGCTGATCATACCCCAACCGATAATGTCCCTGCTTAAGGGGTACATGTTCAGCTGCTCGATAGTGGGATCATCAATATTGGCAATAACCAGCGAGGGGTGCTGGGGAATATCGGGTTTCAGCCCCAGAGACAGGTCGTACAAGCGCCAGGTGAGGTCGGTAACACCTGGAACAAACAGAATTAAAACAATAAGAATCAGCAGCATTACTGCAGGAATTACAAGATCATGAAGAAGTTGTTTCATGGGGGTGCCCTCCGAAAAGAATCCTTGATTTAAGTATAGTGATAACTTCCATAAAAACAGGCAAAGTTTCATTTTTTTCAGCGGGATAAGAAACAATACCTTGGTTTTTATGCAATAAAGATATTTGTGCCTCAAAAAAGTAAAATATACCCATTAACAATGTAAAAAATTGCAAAATAGATGATAATATTTGTCATCAATTCTGGATTTTATTTTCCCC